>JBEKST010000056.1:0-13708 GCA_049516815.1 Bacteroidales bacterium
ATTAACAAGTATAAAAAAAGCCTCCTGATGGGAGACTTTTTTATTAAGTTGTAATGAAAATTACTTTTGCACTTTCACCCCCATGGTGATGGGTACTGTTAAATCTAGATTCAGTACGTCGACATCTATCATATGTGCTGGTTTGAGTAATAAGTACTTTCGTGGAATAGATAAAAATAGGTCCGACAGAAGTTGGAATTGTCGTAGTGATCGTTAAAGTGACTGCAGAGGAGCTGCCATTATTGTCAAAAATTGTGAATACCCATGTCTCAGTACCTGCAGTCCCCATCGCAAATGTATGAAGGTCGTAGTTAAAACTTGCGGCAATGAAGGAAGAATCTTTAACTGTGGTGGTTTTTCCTTGAAAAGTGCGTTTTACAAGGAAACGGTTCAGATTCCCGTCACCCGCAGTGGCAGCAATACCAAATAACAACGGAGTGTTAATCTCTACAGTTTGATCTGAGGAAGTATAACCAGCGCCGGTAATGAAATGAATGGTAGGCCCAGTTACGGAAGTCGATTTTGATTTACTGCATGAAATAATAAATGTCGCTCCAACAAAAATAATTGAAAGAAAAAAATATGTTAATTTCTTCATGTTGATAAAGTTTGAGGGTTAAACATTATTATTCCCAATAATCACGCGTATTGCAAAAATAGGAAATAATTAAAATAATACAACTAAAGAATAAAAGGTATCAGGGCTTTCCGGTCGGCTGGATAATCCGGGAATGTCGCCTGATACCATCTATGATGATGTAATGCCCTGGGCATCAGGTTAACAAGGGTCCAAATAGCAAAGGCAAGTCCGGGGAGACTCCAGGTCATCAATGCAAACCCGCTCCATTCGATGATTTCACTGAAATGGTTCGGGCAGGAGATATAACGGAAGAAGCCTCCGTATGGAATTTTATAACCCGTTTCACCCGGCTTTCGGAGATGGATTAAGATATTGTCGGACTGCCAGTTGATAGCTAAACCTGAACAGAACATCAGGAACCCTGCGATAAAACGGGGATCATATAACCACGATAAAGCATATTGTTCCGATAGTGATCCTAAGTAATACCCGTTGATGTAACCGTTCATCAGGTTAAAACAGATGGCCAAGAGTATAATGGTTACTGGCATTTTTTTTCCTTTTGTATGTAACCGGAAGGGAAAGATCAATGTCCGGTTCATGTAATGGATCATCCAAAAAGCAAAGAATATCCATGGAAGCAGGTTGTGATGGTTCGTTCCGAAAAGAAAAAAACCTGCAAAAATGAACAATGCAGGAGATTCCATAATGATCCATCCGGCTTTATTATTGATCAATGGCCCCCAGGAAGTGGTGGTATGACGGCCATAAGGCGCTATAATTTTCAGTACCAAGGGAAATATCAGGATAGCAATAGCGATCCACACATAAACAAGAAAATAAAAATTATTTGAACTGATCATTCTTTTCAGTATTGGTTAAGATACCCATTCGTGTCGAACCATTTCATCATATCCTGTACGGTCTCATCCATACTTCGTGGTCTGAAACCCAGTTCTCGTGAAGCTTTCTCATAGCTGATCTGTTTGCTGCCTTTGAGAATGATCTCCAGGGATTCGGATGTATATAAAGGTGTTCGCCTGCTGATTCTGCTGTATAATGTGATAAATGGAAGACCTATCCGGGCAAGCCAGAACGGTATTACCATCTGGACAACCTTTTTGCCAGTATGTTTTTCGATGAACCGGGCAACTTCGGATAAACTATGCCAATGCCCGGCCAGCAGGTACTTTTCTCCTTTTCTTCCCTTTTCAATCGATTGGATTGCAGCCTGAACAATATCCCTTACATCCACCCAGTTGTACCCGCCGGGAACAAGGGCGGGTATCTGGTGGCGATAGAGCTGAAGGAATGCCTTTCCTATGAGCGATGGCTCATAATCCATAGGTCCTACGATTGCTGTAGGACTCAGAACGAAGGCGTCTATTCCATCTTTTGCTGCATTCATTACGATCCGTTCGCCATCTGCTTTTGAACGGTCATAAGAAAAAGCTTTTTCTTCAACCAGTAGTCTAGATTCATCAAGAACCTGGTCATGCGGTTCCTGGCGGAAGGCATGGATCGAACTGAAATGAATGAAACGTCTTATACCGAGTTCCTTTGATAGTTCAATCATAAACCGGGTTCCTTCGGTATTGACTGCACGCACGGACCCGTATGAATTCCCGGTGATAGAAATTTTAGCAGCCAGGTGGAAAACGATCTCCGCTCCTTTCAGGAAAGGTATTAGCGAGGCCTTATCGAGCAAGTCGCCCTTGAAAATTTTTACATCAAGTTTTTCAAGCCCTTTGGTGTTTTTATGCACCAGCGCCCGCACCTCATGCCCAAGGTCTATCAGTTCCTTGCATAAATTTACACCTACGTGCCCGCTTGCACCTGTGATTGCTATTATCATGTCGGTTTCTTTGAGAGAGACGCAAAGGTAATAAGATTTGAAAAACTGGAAATAGAAAGAAAAGAACAGGTTGAATTAAGCAGAAAGCTGCTCACGGAATGGTTTTGCATTCAGGATGTTCTGCACCGGTCTGAATTCGGTACGGATGATCTCCCAGCGGTCAGGATATTCACGGAAGAGGAAAAGAATCTTTTGCTTATGTTTTTTTAATGCATCCGTGATGGCAGGAGGGGTGACCGGAGTAGGGAACTCATGCCCAATATTGGCACCGGTCAAAAGCATATTTTTTGATTTCACATGCAAGGCAGCATTTTCCAGTTTATCTAACAGCAAAAACGTCTTATTATATTTAACCGGAACTTCCCCGACAGGTCCGGGAATAGTTTCTCTTTGACGGGGTTCTTTCTTTTCATCCATGACAAGATGAATATCAGCAATCAGAACATCACCTGTTGTTTCTTCCAGGTTCATGGTTTCTGCATAACAGGCGGCCTGGTCGATGACCGGTTTCAGGTTGCCAATATCTCCGGTGTACTCCCTGATCTTTTTCATCGCACCTTCAGAGAGCCTGTATGTGACACCATTGCTTTTGGCTAAATCAGTAAGATAGCTGTTGCTTAACCGGATCAGCCCTTCTTTGTATTTCTCCCGTGTAATCTCCAGTTCATCCCGCAAGATATTCCTTTCTTTGATCATTGCCCTAGTATTCTCATTTATCGTTGCAAACAGATCCTTGTCGTTTTGATTATTTTGGATAAATGTAATAATTGAATTTCTCAAAATATGGCCAATGATAGTCTTGTTTTCAGTCGATAGTAACTTGTTGGGATTAATGCTCCCGAAATTACTCAGGTCTTTGTTGAAATAGATAAAAAAGAGGTCATTTTTTGTGTCGAATGAATTTTGAATCCTTATCAATAAAATACTGTTGTTTAATTCATTGAATATTTCTAGTTGAACTTTTTCTTTAGATCTTACTTCAAAGGGTAGATCTTCTTTTCGTAACCAGGAATAGGGGGCATTGTCTGATCGTAATCGGCTGAAGATAGAGTGTGAATCCGATACCTGGAAAAATTCCTGAATATACTCTCCGTTTTCCTTCCGGATAAGTTCAGATGCAATACTTGCAGAATCAGGAGAATAATATACAGTAATCACCTTTTCGATACCGGGGAGAAGGGATGGCAATATTTTAAGAATGAAAAGAACCGGTTTTTCAGAGAAAGAAAACACTCTTTTCATTTTATTCATGAATTTATACTTTTTAATACAAATCTTCTGGGATGTTCAAATGACGTGCATTTTGAGAGCTTGTTAACATCCATCTCACTAAATTGGATACAAAGATAAACTTAATTTTTAGCTTAAGCAAATTTTAGCTTAATTATTTTCTTAACAATATTAAGTTTGTATTTATGTTCACTTTTCACTGGAAGATTAAGTATAACATTTCGTTTAATTTGCTTGTTATAAGAATATTAATACTATATTTTTGTCTGGGAACAAAATATTTTACTTAATTAGATACATGACAAAATTATTTTTGCTTAATAATATTAAGCATGGCAGAATTTGATTATTATTCAGTAATGCAGAAGCGGATCGAATATTTTGCGAAGAAATATGATCCTTATGACAGGTTATCTATAAAGGAAGAAAACATTGCTGAGAAAACCGTGGAGAAAAAGCCCAGGAAGATGCGTCAAAAAATTGCTGCTGGATATACCTATATTATTTCTATTTTATTTTGATGATTTTTACAATATATTTGTAAAAAAAACATCCAGCTATGAAAACAGTTAAGAAGATCTTTCTTGCTATTGTGATTATCGTTATGCTCCTGGTAATCATTGCTTTATTCCTGCCGATGACCTATCACGTGGAAAGAAGCACGATAATAAAAGGAGATAAGGCTCTTATCTATGATCTGACCAGTAATATGAACAAATGGGATATATGGACTCCCTGGACTAAAAAGATAGATTCAACAGCTGTTTTTGAGTTAGTCGGTCCCGATGGACAGATTGGCACCATGAGGAAATGGGATGGTAAAGTTGTCGGGAACGGGCAAATGACGCTTACCCAACTTATTCCCGGGAAATTGGTGGGATACGACCTGTCTTTCCAGAAAGGAAAATACAAATCCCATGGCAAGCTGACAATTGAAACGATGGGAGACTCAGCCAAGGTTTCCTGGATCGATGAAGGTAAACTGGGATATAACCCGATTTCCCGTTATATGGGGCTTTTTATGGGCAGGATGCTGGCTCCGGATTTTGATAAAGGGCTGGCAAAGTTGAAGAACATTGTGGAGGAGCGGAAGGACTGGCCGAAAATCGAGGAGAAGTTAATGCCGGAGCAGACAGTATTGCTCATCAGGGATAGTGCCGGACCTAAAACTTATAATCAAATATTTGGAAAAGGATACGGAGAGATCATGCAATTTATTAAAGCCAACAGACTTCAATGCAAGGGATCACCTTTTGCGATCTATATAAAATATGACACCGTCACAATGTTTTCCATTATGGATATGGGAATTCCGGTTGAAAAAGCAGAAAAAGGCAAAGGACGCATAAGGGTTGCAAAGATCCCACCCGGAAATGCAGTCGCAGCATACTATTTCGGACCTTATGACAAAATACATCCCGTATATAATGCACTCCACCAGTATTGTAAAGAAAGCGGGAAGGTGATTGCCGGCGGCCCATGGGAAATCTATGTGACCGACCCTATGACGGAGAAAGACCCGATGAAGGTCGAGACGGATATCTTATTTCCCGTGAAGTAAAGTGGTTCTATTTTTGATCGAAACCTACATTTAGGCCAATATTCAAAAATTCCATGTTTTTCAGATTTCTATTGCTGCAGATTAAAACGGCAACCCGTTCGCCAATATGGCAGAAGAACCTAGCACTTAATCTGGTGATCGGTTTTTTCCTGCTTCTCTTCGCTGGTTACCTCCTGATGTTGGGTTTGCTTGTCAAACAGATAATGAATGAGTTGTTCCCGCACTATGACCATTTACGTTTGTTTAATGGGATCATTATTTACTATTTCATGGGCGATCTTCTTATCCGTTTCCTGATGCAGTCGTTACCGGTGCTGACCATTGAATCGTTCCTCCATTTACCCATACGAAAGGGAACGATCATCCGGTATATGATCGGTCGGACATTGTTTGATATATTTAATTTCCTGCCACTGTTTATTCTTGTTCCGGTTACGTTTACAATTGTAATCCCGCATGAAGGAGGGCTGATCGCATCCCTGTGGATCAGTACATTATTCATACTAATACTATCGAACAACTTCCTGGTTACATACCTGAAACGGCTTCTTGGAATGAAACCAGCTCTGGTAGGTGCGTTTGCTCTTGTATTAATTTCATTGGTTGTTCTTGACCGGGAAAACCTTATTTCACTCTCAACCATTTCTTCAGATATCCTCGGCTATTTTACCCATCACCCTTTGCTGACACTAATACCGGTTGGATGGATGATTTTCACTTACCAGCTTCATTACCAATTCCTTTCGAAACATTTGTTCCCGGATGAAATGCAGAAGAAAAAAGTAAAAGAGATCCATGATCAGGCAGAAAGCCGGTTCCTGAAGTCAATGGGACTTACGGGTAGCATAATCTCACTTGAGTTCAAACTTTATCTCAGGAACAAGCGAACCAAAACAATCCTTTACATGGCGCCGGTTTTCCTTCTTTACGGATTGTACTTCTATCCGCAGAATCAAAATCAATATCAGGATGTGGTATTCATGTTTGTGGGCATATTCATGACCGGAGGAATGATGCTGAATTATGCAAATTATGCCTTTGGCTATGAAAGCAGCTATTTCGATGGACTGCTGACCAAGAACATCGACTTTAACCAATATATCCTTGCAAAATTCTATATTGCCGTGTTAATCAGTACCCTCTGTTTTATTCTTACAATTCCTTATGTTTTTTATGGATTTAAGATTCTGCTAATCAATGCAGCCATGTATTTTTACAACATCGGCGTGCTTTCTTTTGTGTTGCTCTATTTTTCCACTTTTAACAAAAGAAGGATCGATCTCAGCAGAGGAGGGGCATTCAATTACCAGGGGTTAGGTGCAAGTAATTGGCTGGCGGTGATACCGGCATTTATTCTGCCTTTCCTGATTTATCTTCCTTTCAGGATGACGGGGCATACATATACCGGGATCGCATTTACAGGATTCCTGGGAACTATTGGATTGTTTTACACTCGATTCCTAATCCGTCAGATCACAAAGAGTTTTTATCGACGGAAATACATCATGGCAGCGAGTTTCAGGGAAAAATAATGGTAGTTATAAAGTTCATAAAGTTATAAAGTCGTATTCTGATGATTGAGATTAGGGACCTTACGAAAATTTACGGGAAGCAAACCGTTTTGAATATTCCGGAACTAAAGATCGGTAAAGGAGAGAGTTTCGGGTTAGTAGGCAACAATGGGGCAGGAAAAACCACGATGTTCCGTTGTGTGCTTGACCTGATCAGGCCGAACAGTGGGACTATATTTTCAAAGAACAATAATGTCGCAAGTACAGAAATCTGGAAACATTACACGGGATCGTATCTTGATGATAATTTCCTGATAGATTTTTTGACACCGGAAGAGTATTTTCGTTTTGTAGCGGATGTTTACAGGCTAACAGCAGGTGACCTGGAAGCATTTAATCAGGAATTTGAAGATTTCTTCAATAACGAAATCTTGGGTAAACGAAAGCTTATCAGGAATTTATCAAGCGGAAACCGCCAGAAAATAGGGATCGCCGCAGCATTGATGCCAAAACCGGAAATCCTGGTATTGGATGAACCTTTTAACAACCTGGACCCGAGTACACAGATTCGTCTTAAATCGATTTTAAAATTCTGGCAGAAAGAAAAAGAAATTACTATGCTGATCTCAAGTCACGATCTGAATCATATTACGGATGTCTGCAACCGGATTGTGATTCTCCACGAAGGAATAATGGTCCATGACCTGGTGACGAATCCGGATACCTTGAAGGTGCTGGAGGAGTACTTTGCAATTAAAAACTAAATCAGGAACATTAATTATTTTCTGCCATTATTCATTACTCATTATTTCACCTCTACGTTAATTAAAACCTGTCGTTATAGGACTTCGTAACGATAAATGGTTTTATGTTAATCAGCATAACTGACCGCAAATTTTATTAATACATTTGTCCTATAATTAATAGTATGCGAAACCTTAAATGATTATGAATAAGAATGGTATAAAATAATCCTGCAAACCGTATTATTGTAAGCAGTGAATAATATTAATCATCAGAAGGAAAATCAGTTATGAGAAAAAAAAACATAGGGTTTACCGGATGTCTTTATTTAAAGTTAATTTCCCGATAATCAATCAGTTTTATTCTTTTTGGTTAATTTTTCCTTCAAATTTGCAATATATTCATTCAAATTATCAATTGTTGCCATGTCCTTTTCATGTTGTTTCCGAAGTTTATTATTTTCTGATCTGAGATTTATCTCATAATCATAATTGGGTTCATTTACCACCTGGCCCGGAAATTCTATCTTTTTCCACCAATAAGAAGGGCTTACACCAAATACTTCTGATAATTTTTCAAGGTTTTTGACTGTTGTATTTTCTCTATGAATAATTTGTTGGTAGCCTCCAACAGAAATTCCCATTTTATCTGCAACTTCTTTTTGATGCATTCTTAATCTTTTTCTCAATTCCTCTATATTACTATAATCCATCATTTTAAGTTTAGAATAATTATAAATTATGATAATTGAGTAAAATAATTAATAAATAAGTTGCATTAGCATAATAAATATATTAGATTTGCCGGACAATTATAGAACAAATATAGAGCAATAAAATAGGAAAGTAAATACCAAAAAATTAGCATATGAAACTTGATAAGGAATCTTTAAAAATCCTACGAAACTTTCTTCCACATGGTAGTTCTATTATTATTCGAAAAAGAATTCATGATAAATTGAATCTCTCCTTTTCTATTGATTATATCAACCAGGTTCTTCATCCTAATAATAATCACTATAATACAATTATCATTGAAGAAGCCAAACTTTATGCTGAAGAAATAAAAAAAAAGGCTAAAAAGGAAAAAAAGAGGATTGCCGCACTTATAAAATAATTAATTCAAAAACCTTCATATTATGAAAAATGAAATCGATCCAGGTCTTTTGAATTCAAAAGAAAAATTTTGTGCTCCTATTTCTTTAAGATTCAATGAAATTCAAATGAAAAAAATAAAAACCATTTGCAGGCAATGTAAAATAAATTATCCTGAATTATTCCGGTTTTTATTAGAAGATTTTCTGAAACATAATAAAATCAAAGCAAATGGAAAAAGACAACACACCCCCCGGGTTTCTCAATGATTCGGTTGAATTTTTTTCAATGAATGGTGAAATTCATTATATCCGTGATGGGAAAATGTTTTCCTGGGACGAACTCACCCTTGATATTGCAACGATCCTTCGCTTGCAACTTGATAATGACATTAAGGCTTTAGTTGGTCTTGCGGCCATGGGAATTACTGATCCTAAAGATCAACTTCATCAATTTGCCTTTTGCAATTTTGGTGAGTTTGATAAAAATGCAGATATCGCAGATAATGGAGGAATTATTCACAGAGAATATTGGGATTGCCGGCATCGTGATACCTGTCGGGGCCATGGATGGATTTGTAAACTTCCTGATGTAAAAAAAGGGAAATTAACGATTCATGAGATAAAACTCATGCAAGAAATTGGCACGGATAAGACAAATAAAGAAATAGCCTCAGATCTTCATATTTCAACTCATACGGTTAATCGTGAATGCACCAATCTTGCTCATAAAATCGGATGCTTCACTAAAACTGGTATTTCAACATTTGCAGCTTCACATGGCATAATTTAAGATTGTGCTTCCAAAATCAAAACAATTAGATCTCTTTACCCAGGTTCCTTCAAAAAATGAACCTGTATTACTCCAACCAATTTCGTCGGAAGAAAATCAGGCCATTGAGATCCTTTGCCGGTCACCTACTGAGGATGATCAGGAACGAAGAATTTTCGAAAAAAGTAAAGAAAGGGCAAACAGGCTTCGTGAAATGAGCCGGGCCCTTTCTTCAAAATCAAAATAACCAAATATCAACCAGGAGATCCCATGAAATCATTTTCAAATCATTCAACGCCAGATTTACAATTAATTAAATATTCATTAAACATGACCCGAGAAAAAATAGAATCTATTATAAAGGGAGATTCATCAAAATTTGGGGTCGAAGCAAAATCAATTATTTCTAACCAATACTATCCTGAATTTGATAATGATATTTCCTTCCTTATGGTTTTAAACTCAGACATAAAGCGTTTAGAAGAACTTTTAAATGCCATCAATGATGAACTCAAATCACGATAAACTTGTTTTTTCCTACAACTGGAATAATAAACTGGCCGGGAAATATTTCACAACCCTCCGGCTGAGGAATGACCAACGATTTGTCCAATTCCAAACCTATGAGATCTGCATCCGGAAAAAGAAACAGGATGTGTTTTTCTGCTATGCTACACTTATTGATTTCAAATATTATAGGCTCGATCAAATAAATGAATTTGTTGCCGGCCTGGATACCGGCTATCCGGCTACCGAATGTCGGAATATCATCAAAACAATGTATAAAAATTCAAAGATTGATTGGGAAAAACAGCAATTGGTTTTCTGCCTTTTCCGAAAGAATGATAAAGAACCGGTTTCAAAAGTCATAGAATTTCAGCTGGAGGAGACAGAATGAAAAATCCAGGGAAGTTGGTGATAACAAAAAACGGAAAGAAAGGCAGGACTTACAATAATAAGGGCCTTGTGAATGGGAAGGTGCCGGTTTATCTAATTGAGGAAGAACTGGTGGGGTTTAAGCATACCGGTACCACTATCAATACTATGCCTATTCTTTGTGAAAATTCTTCTTTGAAAATTACAGGATATATTGATTGAAAGATTATCAAATGGACGATCACAATCATAGTCTCTATGAGGATGCACCGGATCTTATTCTTAACAAACTTGCTGAGATTAATGATATCCTGGCAAAATTAAAAGTCAAGAATGGCGAAACCGAGAGTTATAAATTTTGGTCAAATGTCGCCGAGATCATGCTTTATGCCTGGCAATATACACAAGATCTCCACTTCATTATTGAAAGGAACCGACTTCTCGGGCAGGAAAATTCATTCCTTAGATCTTATACGGCCGAACTTGAAAAAAGGCTTTTACCATATGAAATGACCAGGAAATTGATTCTCTCTGGTAAACTGCAGGAATACACTGACAAAATAAATAAGCTCATTTTAGAAGGTAATAAAGAAACCCGCCACCCTGATAATACTCCTAAAAATGCCTGAAATTGATCTTCCTTCAATTGAATTAATTGATGAAGAAATGCTGATGATCACGGCCGAGAAATTGCTCGTTGAGTCCGGTGATAATCTGACCAAAAGGGGAGAGGCTATTAACCAGATCTGTGAGATGTTTATCAAATTAGACGACCGGGTTCAGGAAGAAATCGATATCACGGCATTAGGAAAAAAATATAAGATCACGAAGAAGATCTTCCAGGATAAACTCAAATCGCTCCGAAAATCATTGAAAACCGATGAAATGGTAATCGACGAGATTGAACTTCCGGAAGACATTGATCAGAAGTTGGCCAGACGGATGGGTTTCTTTTCTCATAAAGGAAAATATTTCTTTATTACCAAGGACGGTCTTTTCAGGGCTTCAAATTTTATATTGCGGCCACTTTTCCACATATACTCAAAAACTGATAATAAACGGTTGATAGAGATAGAGAATGAACATGGATTCAAAAGGATCCTTGATGTTCCCTCTAAGAGTTTTGTATCGATAGAGCAGTTTCAGCAATCTGTTTACGGAGAAGGCAATTATATCTTCTTCGGGACCAAGGTTCACTTCATGAAGATCCTGGAGAATATCAGCAACGAATTCCCGGTTTGTAATGAATTGAAAACACTCGGCTGGCAGCGAGAGGGTTTTTTTGCCTTCGCCAATGGGATATTTAATGGTAAATGGCAGCCGGTTGATCGGTTCGGGATCACCGAGCACAAAAAAAATAAATATTTCTCTCCAGCCTTCAGTATCGTTTATAATGATGTTCGTGAAGATGATGATGAATATGAGAACGACAGGTATTTCATCTGGCAATCTTCTCCGGTGAATTTTGGGGATTGGACCAGGCTGATGATTGATGTTTATGGTGAAAAGGCCATCATTGCCATTGCCTTTATTATAGCATCGGTTTTCCGGGATCTGATCTATGATAAATACAAGATATTCCCTCACCTATTTCTTTTTGGAGAAAAGCAGTCGGGCAAGAGCCAGCTAGCTTGGTCTCTTTCAAATATCTTTTTCAACAATCTACCTGCCTTCAACCTTAATTCAGGTACCCAGGTTGGTTTTTTCAGGAGATTGTCCAGGGTTAAGAATGCCACGGTGTGGTTTGATGAATATACTAATAATACAGATGAAAAACGGTTTCAGTCATTAAAGAGCGCATATGATGGCATGGGTCATGAAAAAGGAAAAATGACCAAGGATAGCCGGACCGAGATTACCAAGGTAAACTCATCCTGCATCATATCCGGGCAATATCTTCCTACACGGGACGACAATGCTCTTTTTACCAGATCTATTCTCTTATCATTCGAGAAGAAGAAATATTCCCCGGAAGAGATGGCCAAATATGACGAGCTGAAGAAACTTGAGTTACAGGGTCTCAGCTCTATGATCGGGGATATCATCATGTGCAGGGATCTTGTAGACAAATCCTACGGAATGGCGTTTTCAGATATCATGGAAACGATAAAAGGTGAGATGATCAGTGAAAACAGATCCTTTGATGAAAGACTGGTTCGTAACTTTTCTTCAATCCTGGCTCCGGTCAAAATCATCCTCGGGTCCACAGTGCCTCTCGAGTTCAATTTCACATATGAGAAGATCTATGAGTTATCAAAATCAATGATTGCTGAGTTATCGGTTCAGATTTCAAGTTCAGAGGCCCTGGCGAGCTTCTGGAATATGGTTGAGTTCCTTTTGGATCAAAAGATGATTACCGAAGGATTCGACTTTAAAATTTCAACTGAAAATGATATCGATTGTATAACAAAAAACGAAACCAGGGAAAAATTATCCTTCCCAAATCCGAAGAATATCCTTTTTATACGATTCGGAAAGGTCCATCCGCTATACATGGAAGCTCACCGCAAGCAAACGGGTCAGAATGGCGTTGACCTGGTAAGTCTCATGCATTACATAAAACATCATCCGGCATATATTGGTCGTAAACTTTCGCACCGGTTTAAAGATGGAATTACCACTTGTTATTGTTTTGATTATGATATTTTGGGAAGGCAGGTAAATCTTAATCGAATGCCAGAAGAAGCCGGACCTGACAATAATGCAGATGAAAGAATTGAAAAATCTGACGATTTGCCATTTTAAAGAACATTTATATTTTTTTTATTAAATCTTAAAAAATCATGAAAATTCAAAACTACACAACTACAAATAGATATAATATTAATAATTAGATAGTTAATATTAAAAAACATGTAGTTTATTGTAGTTTATTGTAGTTCGTTGTAGTTGTGTAGTTGTGTAGTTCTGGTTTTTTCACTTTGGGAAATGCAAAAATATTTTTTTTTATGGAACCAAAAATAGACAGGTTTAATCTTCCCTACTTCGAAACCTTACCTAAAGGATTCAAAAAAGCAACTATGGATGATTTTCATGTTCATGGCCGGAAGAAAATCGGAATTCAATATCTGATTGAAACTTTTCATTCAGATGTTTTTGAAGTTCACACCATTAATGAATTTACGGAAGGGAAAAAATTGTTTCCATTTTTTCAAGAAGGTAGAATTTATATCAAGAGTCATGAAGTTGTTTTACAAAATTGAAAGTCTGTCAGGCACCCTGGTCAACATCGTGATTTTATCGATAGCGATTTATTTATTTATCCTGGTATTTTTTTATCCTGATCAGGCTGGGATCCTTTTCGGAAAGATGACTAGGGGATTTATGTCGATTGTAAAGGGAATGAAATAAATAAATTTTATTAAAATTTAAAATAACAAAATCAAATGGACGCACATCCATATGCCTTGGCTATAAGTGGATTCAACACTTATAGCCTTTCTTGTTTCTTTATTTTTTTCCATATTATATAGTCAAGTTTTTAAT
>JBEKST010000057.1:0-13692 GCA_049516815.1 Bacteroidales bacterium
CAATGATTGCTAACAATGATTACTTTTCAATTAATTTGCAGCTAAAAACAGTAAATAAAATCACTTATAAAAGAAATAAAATCACTCAAAAAAAGGTCAACGTTATTTAGGCATTGACTTAACATAATTGAAAAATCGCAAATCGTAAATCAAAAAATCCATTCGAAAATCGTAAATCGTCCAATCGTAAATCATACTATATCCCCAGCACCTCAAAATAAGATTTCGACAGGAAAAAACAGCCTGCCGGAGGGTTGTTTTTTTATACCTGTTTCGTGCCGTTTTCAAGTTCTTTCTTCCTGCCTTTCAGGAAAAAAGATACAATGACAAGAACCAGTGAAAGGATACCCAGGACCAGGAAGGCATACCCGAACCCCGTTACTCCTTTATCTGGTGCAGTTGTCAGCGCTCCTATCAACGCAGAACCAGTTAATTGTCCGACACTGATAAAGATGAGCAGTACTGCCTGGGTAGATGCACGTTGTTTCAACGACACTTCATTCAGCATTATATAGCTCAGGGAAGCCCTTATGGCAAGTCCAATCCCGAGTAATCCTTCGGCACAATAAAAATAAACAAGGTTCTTTACAATAATGCTTAATAAAAATAATGCGAGGGTCGCGATCAGAAGACCTGTGAAAATAATGATCCTTGAACCAATCTTGTCGATCAGTCTTCCGCCGATTGGTGAACCGATTGCAGCCGCAACAACCACCGGTAGCAACATGAAACTCGCTCTTGAAGGTTCGACACCAAAAAGGGTAACAGCCAGCTTTGGCAGAAAAACGATGGAGGACTGAAAAAAACCGAGTCCGACGGCGATAAAACCAACCAGTAAAACCTGGCGTGAATTAAAGAGCCGAACATCCAATACAGGAACATCGGTGGTTTTCTCCAGTATTATGAGAATCGGAGTCAGAATCCCTGCCAAAAGCAAGAGTAGTAAAACAGGAAAAGTCGTTATACTGTCCACAAAATGATCAGTACGTATGCTGTTCACACCCAACGAAAAAGCAGCCAGGATGATCCCCATCAAAATGACCCCGGTAAAATCAAATTTAATTTTCTGTTCCATTCTTTTTGAAGGAAGAAGAAAATAACCCCAGCATATAAGGAGGATGACAACCGGAATGTTGATCAGGAAAAGGATGTTCCAGCTGAAATACATCAGCATGAATCCGGCAATGAATGGCCCTATCATGAAAGCAATGGCGAATACAGCACCAAGGATTCCCAGAGCACGACCACGTTTTTCAACAGGAAACAAATCCCCGATTACAGCGGCAGCAACCGGGAAAATTCCGCTGGAACCAAAACCCTGGATCCCACGACCAATCAGGAGAACAGTCATATCCTGTGAAGAAGCAACTATCAAAGACCCGATCCCAAATATAGCAGCAGAAAGAAGATAGATCCTGCGTCGTCCAAAGAAATCGGAAAGCTTGGCCATCAGCGATATTCCTACAAGGTTAAACAATACATAAATTGAAAAAATCCAGGAAAGGTCCTGGTGGTTTATTAATATGGTTTTTTCAATGGAAGGAATAGCAGGACCAACAATCGAGATGTCAAGTGCAGACATCAGAACGCCAATAAAAAGAAGCGTTAGAATTTGATTATTAGTGTTTGGTTTCATATTTTTAAATTTGTTATTTATAATGATTCTACAAAAGTACAACAATCTCAAGAAAACTGGCAAAAAAATGGATATGCAGAAAATAACCTATCGAAAAAAAACTAATTTTGCTTAAACATCGTAACCATGCAAAAGAAACTTGGTAACCGTTTATCGAATATCCATCTTCATTACAAGATATGGATGTCAGATAAGGATGAGAAAGGGATCCTTGGCGATGGAAAATGGCAGATCCTGAAACTGATCGAAGAAAAGGGATCCCTGAAAGCAGCCTGTGATGAACTTGGATACACCTATCGCAGGACCTGGGGTAACCTGAAAAAGATCGAGCAATTTTTCAGTGTTCCGCTTTTGGAAAAACAACGTGGCGGAAGTGACGGAGGCCACACCCTGCTTACCCCGGAAGGGAAAAAACTAGTAAAGGCTTTTGACCATTTTCATGCATCCGTTGATTCCATTATTCAGCAAGGTTTTGAAAAATTCATCCAGGACCTTAAGTAATTATGAATTATGAATTATGAATTAAAAAGCTTAAAATCTATATAAAATAGATTTGTATTATGATAAAAAAGATTTTTCTGTTATTTATATCAACATCAATATCCATTTGTATGTCAGGCCAACAGAAAAACAATTCAATCTCCGGCGATCTGATTATTTTTCATGCCGGAAGTCTTTCGGTTCCTTTTAAGGAAATTGCAGCTGAGTTTAATAAATTGTACCCGGATGTGAAGGTCCTTATGGAATCGGCAGGCAGCGTAGCTTCCGCTCGCAAGATCACCGACCTCAACCGCCCGTGCGATATCCTGGCATCTTCCGATTACGGGGTGATCGATAACATGCTGATCCCGGAATATGCAGATTGGAACATCAAGTTTGCAAGCAATGAACTCTCGATCGTTTACCAGGAAAAATCACGCCTTGCCAGCCAGATCAATTCAAAAAACTGGTTTGAAATACTGATGAAAAAAGAAGTTGCCTTCGGCCGAGCCGATCCCAATGCCGATCCCTGCGGTTACCGTACCGTCGTGTTACTTCAGTTGGCTGAAAAATATTATAAAAAGCCGGGACTTGCAAAAATGATTTCCGGCAAGGATCAGAATTACATTCGCCCGAAAGAAGTGGACATGCTTGCAATACTGGAATCAGGCAGCATCGACTATATCTTCCTCTATCGCTCAGTTGCCATTCAACATCATCTTAAATACATCATCCTGCCCGATGAGATCAACCTGAAAAACATGGATTTTGCTGCACAATATGCCACAGCCACCGCAGAGATCGACGGAAAAGAGCCGGGAAAGAAAGAAACCGTGAAAGGGGAACCCATGGTCTATGGTATTACAATGCTTCGCGATGCACCGAACAAATCGGCAGCCATTGCATTTCTGCAATTTCTTCTTTCCAGGGAAAAGGGGATGAAGATCATGGAGAAGAACGGACAACCCTCGGTGATTCCCATGGCCACAAAGAATTACGACAAGCTTCCAGGGGAGCTGAAACCGTTTACAAAACCGGGGAAATAGCTGGCGAGTTGGCGAGCTAACGAGTTGGCGAGTTAAATGGCGAAATAATTATCAATTGTCAACTATCAATTGTCAATTAAATCAAACCTGAAACCCGAAATGAAAAAATTCCTGAATTTTTCACTGTTGCTGTTAATATTTATATGGCAAATAAACAATGGACTCATGGGACAAAACATCCGGAATGAAGATTCCCTTAAGAATGTGATCCCGGCTGCAGATGCCGGTGACCGAAATAATAATTTTTACGATAATGCGGAAACGTACAGTCTGCCGGGTGATGAGATCGAGGTGATGGGCGAGATTGAAAACCCGGGTAAGGTTGACTTTTCTAAACTTTCGAAACATAGTGTTATCGTAAAGGAAACCTTGCTGAAAGAAGACGGAACTGACTCTTTTATCGGCGCTTACCGCTATGACGGATATTCCCTGTTCGATATCCTGAACGACAGGATCATCATGAAAAAGAATGCTGACGAATTTAAGCCTATCATTGATCTTTATGTTGAGATTGAAAATCAAAAAGGAGAAAAGGTCATCCTCAGCTGGGGCGAAATTTATTATCCCAATACCTTGCATAACTGCATCATCGCAACAGATGTAGCAAGGATTGTTCCAAGCAGGACGAAGGATCTCTGGCCTTTACCCACCGAAGGAAAGCTCGTTATCGGAAATGACCTCATAACCGAACGGAACATTTCCAACCCTGTTAAGATTACAGTTAAATCGTATCCACGGTCGATTCCGGTCAACCGTGACCTCGATCCCTTGTACTCTCCGGAATTCAAGATACTAAAGGGAGAAACTCTCGTGGAAACGTTCAAAGAAAGTCCAAAGCTCCAGCTTGAAACAGTCCATACAATATTCTACGGACGTGGCAGGGGTATTCACAGCACCCAACTTTTTACAGGGTTTTATCTGAAGGAAATTCTTGTGAAATATTTTGATATCAGTAAGAAGAATCTGCAACAGGGACTGGTGACAATCGCAGGAAAAGATGGTTACCGCTCGGTATTTACTTACAGCGAGATCATGAACCAGAATGATCAGGCAGAAGTGTTGCTTGTGACCTGTAAGGAAGAGAAAGATGGTGGACAGTTCCGGATTTTCCCATCCTGTGATTTCTTCTCCGACCGGGCCGTGAAGGCAGTGTCAGAGATCTATATCAATCGGTGAGCTGATGAGCTGACGAGCTGATGAGCTGACGAGCTGATGAGCTGACGAGCTGACGAGCTGGCAAGCTGATGACTTTATAACTTTACAAACTTTACAAACTTTACAAATTTGAAACGGTATCAGCCAGTACAATTAGTGTTTATCCTTCTCGGGTCGCTGATCCTGTTGTTCATCCTTGCACCTTTGCTGGGGATGTTCTTGAAAACCAGTCCGCAGAGTTTGTTTGAGACCGCAAAAGACAAAGAGGTCACCGGCAGTATCTGGCTGACCATTTGGACCTCGATGATTGCAACTTCATTATTTGCAGTTGCTGCCATTCCACTCGCTTATATCCTGGCAAGAAAAAAATTCCCTCTTAAAAAGCTGGTTATGGGCATAATCGACCTTCCCGTTGTGATTCCTCATTCTGCAGCCGGGATCGCAATTCTTGGGTTTGTATCACGAAACTCTGTTTTGGGTAAAATGGGATCCGCTATTGGTTTGAATTTTATAGGGAATCCTTCAGGAATCGCTATTGCTATGGCGTTTGTGAGCATTCCTTACCTCATCAATGCTGCCCGTGATGGGTTTGCTGGTGTTCCGGTACGCACCGAAAAGGCAGCGCTTACGCTGGGTGCGACACCGGCAAGGGTTTTCTTTACCATCTCCCTGCCGTTGGCCTGGAGAAATGTTGTATCGGGGTTGATTCTTATGTTTGCGAGGGGAATGAGTGAATTCGGCGCCGTTATTGTGGTCGCATATCACCCTATGATTACGCCGGTACTGATCTATGAACGTTTCGGAGCCTTCGGATTGAAATATGCACGACCTGTTTCTGTTTTATTCATTCTGATCTCCCTGGCATTATTTATCACATTAAGATGGCTCGCAAAAGAAAAAAATAGCGAAACGGCGAAATGGTGATTGGCGAAAAGTGAGAGGTGAGAGGTGAGATGTGGGATGTGAGATGTGGGATGTGAGATGGGGTGTTATTATTCTGGAGATGATAGAGCTAAGGAATATTTCAAAGCGATTTTCAGATTTCTGTTTGAAGGATATCTCTTTCACAGTCGAACAGGGGGATTATTTTATTCTCCTGGGAGAGTCAGGTGCAGGTAAATCCATGTTACTGGAAACCATTGCCGGCTTGGTTCAACCTGAAAGCGGATCCCTTATTATGGAAGGCAATGACATGACTCATCAGAAGATCCAGAACCGGAAAATCGGGCTGGTTTTCCAGGACCATGCCGTATTCCCTCACATGACCGTTTACGAAAATATTGTTTATTCCCTACACGGACGAAAATTAAGTCATGAAGAAAAAAAGGAGAGGGTCTGCCGGATTGCAGAACAATTGAGTATTTCGGACCTTCTTGACAGAAGGCCTTCTACACTTTCGGGTGGTGAACTACAACGGGTTGCATTAGCCCGGACGCTGATTCAGCAACCAAAAATCCTGTTGCTGGACGAACCTCTTGCGTCACTCGACAGTCGCATCAAATCAGATCTCCGGAGCCAGTTGAGGAAAATCCACCGCCAGGGACAAACAATCCTTCATGTGACTCATGATTATGAAGAAGCATTATCGCTCGGTAACAGGATTGCCGTAATTCATAACGGAGCGATTATCCAGGAAGGCACGCCGGAAGAGGTATTCCGGAATCCGAAATCGGAGTTTGTCGCACATTTTATCGGGGCCAGGAATTTTTTCAGGGCACGGTTAACCGGTGATGACAATAACAGCATTGCCCTGGCAGAGAACACTCTTCCCGTCAGGATGCTATCACCCGATACCGGGGCCGAAGGTTTTATCCTGATCAGGGGAGAAGATATCATTCTTTCTAATGATCCTTTTGACTCAAGCGCAACTAATAATTTCGAAGGAACAATCACCGAAATCATCCCAGGAATAAGGGGTATCGATGTAGTTGCTGATGCAGGGATCATTCTTCATGCACTGATCACGGCTGAATCACTGGTCCGTCTTGAACTCACCGAAGGAAAGAAGATCTGGCTTCATTTCAAAGCCACAGCTGTAAAATTCATTCCGGCTTAGTTGTATCTTTGTACTCAGAGGTCAGAGATCATAATTCATAATTCATAATTCATAATTATAATGATTTCTTTTGAGGAGGCTTACCGGATTGTAATGAATCATGTCACCTTTTTTCCATCAGAACGGGTAAACATGATGGACAGTCTTGGCCGTATTCTTGCGGAAGATATTCTTTCGGATATCGATATGCCACCTTTCAATAAATCTGCGGTAGATGGTTTTGCCTGCAGGAAGACCGATCTCGGCCATGACCTTGAAGTGATCGAAACCCTTCCGGCAGGGAAGACTCCCGAATTCACGATCAGCAAAGGAAAATGTTCCCGGATTATGACTGGGGCCATGCTCCCGGAGGGATCGGATTTCGTGATCATGGTCGAAGACACCCAAATTCTGGATAATGGAATGATGAGAGCGACCAAAAAACAAACAGTCCGGAATATTTGTTATCAGGGTGAAGACATTAAAGCAGGCGATATGGTCCTTTCAAAAGGAACGCTGATCAAGCCACAGCACATTGCCGTATTGGCTGCCGCAGGAGCTGTTAACCCGAAGGTGTCAAAACAGATTCACGTCGGAATCCTGTCGACCGGGGATGAACTGGTAGAGCCGGAACATCTCCCCTCTCCTTCCAGAATAAGAAATACAAATGCCTACCAGCTGATCGCACAGGTCTCCACTGCAGGGGCTATTCCTCAGTACGGAGGCATTGCTGCCGACACGGAGATTTCTTTATCAGCCATGTTGTCGGATTCTCTCGACCAGAATGATATCGTGCTCCTTACCGGGGGTGTTTCCATGGGTGATTTTGATTATGTTCCGAAGGCTATGGAAAACATGGAAATTGAGATCCTTTTTAAGAGTGTCGCGATCCAGCCCGGCAGGCCTACCGTTTTCGGGAAACATGGAAATCAATTTATTTTTGGATTGCCGGGAAACCCGGTTTCGTCTTTTGTGCTTTTCGAAGTCCTGGTAAAACCTTTCCTGCTAAAAACGATGGGATGCCGGGAAGAGCCGGAAATACTTCATTTACCTTTAGGGATTACCTTTACAAGAAAAAAATCCACACGGAAATCGCTGATCCCTGTCAGAATTGAAAATGGGTTGGTTTTCCCGGTTGAATATCATGGTTCAGCGCACATCAATGCCTATACCCAGGCTCACGGGATTATTACGATCGAAATCGGGAAAACGGAGTTGGTAAAAGGAGAAATTGCAGATGTTCGATTCCTATAACCGTTCCATCAACTATCTCCGGATCTCCATTACCGACCGGTGCAACCTGAGGTGCGTATATTGCATGCCCGAAGAAGGCATCCGGCTGATAAATCATACAGAGATCATTTCCTATGAAAAAATTCTTGAAGTAATCCTTGAAGGCATTCGCCTTGGGATCACCAAGGTGAGGATCACGGGAGGCGAACCGCTCGTAAGAAAAGGCGTAGTCAATCTTGTGGAAATGATCGCCCAACTGGAAGGGATCACCGATTTCGGCATGACCACGAACGGGATCCTTCTTGAACAGTTTGCAGCTGATCTTTCAAAAGCCGGGCTTCACAGGGTGAACATCAGCCTCGATACCATCAATCCTGAAAAATACCGCAAAATCACACGTGGCGGTGAAATTGAAAAAGTGTTTTCCGGAATTCATGCTGCGAAGGAAGCAGGTATTTCACCCATCAAGATCAATTGCGTTGTTAAAAATTCTTCCCGGGAATCTGATGCGCTGGAGGTCGGAAATTTTTGCCAGCAGAATGACCTTGAAGTTAGGTTTATTCATGAAATGGATCTTGATACCGGTTGTTTTACGCTGGTGGAAGGCGGCGACGGAGGAAACTGTAAAAACTGTAATAGATTGAGGTTAACGGCAAACGGAATGATCAAGCCCTGCCTGTTCACGAACCTTGAATACAGCATCCGTGAATTCGGAATAAAAGAAGCCCTGCTGCGTGCGATAAATACAAAACCGGAAAAAGGAAAAGTTAATAATAACAATCTTTTTCATAATATTGGAGGATGAATTAAAATAGCGAATTGGCGAAGTAGCGAAGTAGCGAAAAAAATAAAAAAAACCTATAAACCCCGCAGGGGGTGACATTATTCTAGCGAAAAGCGAAATAAACTTCCTCGCCGCAAGCAGCGAGGTATCAAAATGGTAAAAAAATTCTTTAATCGTCGCGAGCGACGGGGTATTGACCCAAACACCTCAACCCCCGCCCCCTTCTCCTTTAGGAGAAGGGGTGTAGGGGATGAGGTGAATAAAGAACCTGAAACCTTGAACCTTGAACCTGGAACCTGGAACCTAATGCCTGATCCCATGAAAAAACTAAGTCATGTATCCCCGGAAGGAAAAGCCAAAATGGTGGATGTCAGCAACAAGCCTGATCAGCTGAGAATCGCCAGGGCTGCCGGCCATATCACTCTTTTGCCTGAAACCATCAAATTGGTCAGCGTAAACAAAATGAAAAAGGGAGATGTGCTGACGGTTGCCGAGATCGCAGGGATACAAGGCGGAAAAAAGACCTGTGAACTAATCCCGCTGTGTCACCCGCTCCAGATAACGAAGATCGATGTTAAGGCATCCCTTGACAAAACCGGTGTTTTCGTTGAATGCGAAGCTCGTTGTGTCGGGCAAACCGGAATCGAAATGGAAGCGCTGACTGCAGTCAGCATTGCCCTTCTGACCATTTATGACATGTGCAAAGCCGTTGACAAGAGTATGGTGATTGATGAGATCAAACTGGTGGAGAAGAGGAAAGTCTGAGGTCAGAGAACGGAGGGTGGAGAATGGAGAATAGATGAAAAATAAGTAACTAATCCGGATGAAAAAGGTTAACATTTTATCGGTAAATATTTCTGAAAAAAAAGGAACGATCAAGTATCCGGTCGGTTCAATACACCTGACAGACCTTGGGGTGGAGCATGACGCTCATTCAGGTCCGTGGAACCGGCAGGTCAGTTTGCTCGGAACAGAAAGCATCCGTAAATTTGAAAAAGAAACCGGGAGGAAAGTGACTCCGGGCGAATTTGCTGAAAATATTACTACGGAAGGGGCAGATCTTTGGAAAATGAAACCCCTTGACCGGTTCAGATGTGGGGAAACCGAGCTGGAAGTGACCCAGATCGGGAAGGAATGTCATGGCACTTCGTGTGCCATTTATAAGGAAGTCGGCAATTGTGTGATGCCCAAAGAAGGGATCTTCTGTCGTGTGATTCGTCCCGGGGTCATCCGGCCGGGTGATGTATTTGAATATCATCCAAAGGTATTTTCTGTCAGGATCATTACCCTCAGCGATCGTGCCAGCCAAGGCGAATATGAAGACAAGTCCGGCCCACGTATCAAAGAACTCATCCGGGAATTCTTCATTATTTATCATTCACCATTCACCATTCACAATTCACTAATTCCCGATGATCCGGATCAGCTTAAAGAATTGCTGAACCAGGCAAAGAAGGAACAGACCGACCTTGTTTTCACAACAGGTGGAACCGGGGTCGGACCAAAGGATTTTACCCCGGATGTCGTACGTCCTTTTCTTGATAAAGAGATTCCCGGAATCATGGAAATGATCCGAATAAAATATGGAAAAGAAAACCCAAATGCACTCACCAGCAGAAGCATTGCAGGCGTTATGCAACAAAGTCTTGTTTTTACGTTACCCGGCAGTGTGAAGGCCGTCAATGAATACCTTGATGAGATTTTACCTGCCATCAATCACTTGATTGTAATGTTGCATGGGATTGATCTGCATTGACGATAATCTCCAATTATTTATTATCTTTGGAATATCCAAGTAAATAAAACCTATCTTATGAAAAGAAAATTACAAAAACCAGTCAGCCCGAAGATCCAACGGGCTTTTTCCTCATTTTTCATCTTCATTATTTGCAGCTTACTGCCTGGGATGTTACATGCACAATGGAACCCCAATACGCTTGTCAATTTGCAAATATCCGGGTTGATCATTGCCGACATGCAGTCAGTTTCAACAACGGATGGAAAGACCTGGATTGCATTTTATAATCAAAATGGCGGCAATTATGACATGAGAGCCCAGCTTATCGATGCAGATGGTTATAAACTTCTCGGTTCCGACGGTATCCTGGTCGACAATCATACATCAGGTTCAGCCACCTATGTGTTCAGTGTCTGTGTTGATGCTTCCAATAATCTGATTATTGCATTCCAGGACGAGAGATCAGGACCTGATCAGGCTGTAGTATATAAAATATCAGAGACAGGCACCGAGCTATGGGGATCGGATGGCATCGTTCTCGGTCAGGGCCTGGCGCCATACCCTGCCACTCTGAGCAACGGGGAAGTGGTGGTTTGCTGGAACGAAACGACCAGTAATACACTGAAACTTCAGAAGATCACAACCAGCGGCACTACTGCCTGGACAACCCCCATATCGATTATGGTCGGTTCAACTACAACCTCGCGCGGGCAGGTTATTGCCAATACGGCCGGGAAATTTACTGTCGTATACCAGAAAAAAGGATCAGGGATCTCTTCTACTCTGTATGCACAGAGGTTTGATAACTCCGGCACTGCTCTTTACGCACCGTTGCAGATCTGTAATCAGACCACAAGCATGGCACGTTATTATTCCATTGTTGCTGAAGGAGACACAACATATTTTGGTTATTATGCTTCTGTCGGTTTCCGTTTTAATTCTTTTCTTCAGAGGATTAACCCGGATGGGACAATTCCCTGGGGAATGAATGGTTCAAATTTCAATACTTCTGTCGGCACAAATGATAATTACCAGGGACAGACTGAAATTAACAGGGCTCCCGGGTCGGATTACGTATGGTCTGTTTGCACATTTAGTGATCCAAATCAGACAATATACGGTGTATATATCCAGAAATTCCTGAAAACAACAGGGGCACGGCAGTTTTCTGATCAGGCAAAAGTTGTTTATCCCATAGGCAGCAATGAATACACCCAGGCCGGCAGCCTTGCATTGGTATTCGATACACCTATGTTCATGACTTATATTTCCAGTTATAAAATTTATGCCACCAGGTTGGATGCCAGTGGCAATTTCGTTTGGCCTGGCAATGATGTTGAAATAAGTTCAACAACGGCAACCGCGGGAAATCCCAAAATGCGTTATGGGTTTACTCCGGATGGGCCAAACAGGTGTGCCGGGATATGGACAGAGAACAGGGGGATGGGCTATTTGGGATATGCCCAGGGTATTTCCATTGGCGGTCTGATCGGCGTTGTTGTCGCTACCCAGGGCAGTGTTCCTGCGACAATCACTACAAATCAGGGAACTTTACAGCTGGTTGCAACCGTATATCCTTCCACTGCAAACCAGAGTGTGACCTGGAGTATTGTCCCGGGAACAGGCGCGGCCACCATCGATTCTACAGGATTGGTTACAGCAATTTCAAACGGCACGGTATACGCAGTAGCCACTGCTGTCCAGGACAATACCGTCAACGATTCCTTGATGATCACAATGAGTGGGCAGACTGCCCAGTCACCTACAGTGACAACTATGCCTGCTACTGGTATTTTCTACTCCGGGGCCACTTTGAACGGCATTGTCAATGCAAATACATTACTTACCAATGTATACTTCGACTGGGGTGTCACTGCCTTTTATGGCAATACTGTCGACGCTACACCATCAACAGTAACAGGAACAACTGACACACCGGTCCTGGCGAATCTCAGCGGCTTGATTTCGAATAAGACCTACCATTTTCGCGTGAGAGCAATCAATGCTGCCGGACTGACATCAGGTGCCGATCTTACATTCACGACATCCGGTGTGGGAATCGACGAAAAGATTCCCTTGAGTATTGATATTAATCCTGTTCCCAATGACGGGCATTTCAGCATTATTATCAGCAGTGAAACAGAAACCTCATACAAGCTTTCAATATACAACGATCTTGGTATTAAGATTTATGGTGATCCAGTTATCACTGTAAAGGGCACCGTAATTACACCAATTGATCTGGGTTCAGCCCCAAGCGGACTCTACACTATCATCTTACGTAATGATAGTAGCCAGTTAATACGTAAAATGCTGGTTAATAAATAAGGTTATATCTTGTTAACAATGAAGCCCTGACCGAAAAGCCAGGGCTTTTTTTAAAAAGAGATAGGGGTGGCTAATTTACTTTCTGGCATGATGAATTGGCTTTGTGATCACATGGCTTTCGAAATCCTGAGATTAATAAAAATATATTATTTATTTTTTTTTATTTGTAATTTGTTTTTTATGTAACTTTAATGGCCTTATTATTTAACTCACAGGGTAACCATTTTTTCTGTTTATACCTACCTAATGATCAATACTATTTGATACGTATTGACTAAGTGCTGAAGTCGCTGAAAACATACAACACCCAGCTAGAAGAATATAGCTTTATGATTATTACCTTTCGTGATTGAAGTGAAAAACAGAATCGATTTTCGCCATGGAAGACAAGACTAAGTTCAGTGCTCGTGAAAAAACAATTCTTCAACTTGTTGCTCAGGCAAAATGCAGGAAGATTATTGCCAGTGAATTGAACCTTTCAATTCATACCGTTGACACCCATCTAAGGCATATTCACCTCAAGACCAATACTCATTCTATGGTGGAACTGCTCGTCTGGGCCATGAATGGTAGTAACCACCTCCTCCTGTCTAATTACTTATAATTACTTATTCCTACCTACTTGCCTTTTGGGATTGACCAGAGGATAACTTCCGCCTAACTTCGCTTAGAAATAATTGGTTGAATCAACTCAACCTTTAAAATTTAGATTGCAACTATACTGCATCTTAATAAAAATGCAAGGTATTTTTCTTTTAGATGCAGTAATGCCGATAGGAACAGTAGCTAAGATTTTGCAAATTTGTTCCGTATCGGTATAAAGGCAATTTAAGGAAATTGGAATAATGGCCTTAAGATAACGACCAGAAACAACAACTTCCATTAGATGATAAACCTGGCTCTTAATTTCATTGCAAAAAATATTCAAACCTATCTCGGACTGCAGCTGGGTGAGATTAAGGATTATATTTTATTAGGAAATGTTTCAAACCTGGATACAGGCAGCGATTCATCATTGCAAAATAAAATAATATTGTCGGTTGTGAATATTGAAGAAGATCGCATCTACCGTTCACCCGATAACTATTCGCGCATTGACAGGCAGGTGATATATAAGAATCCCCCCATTTATTTAAATCTTGATATCCTCTTTGCCGCTAATTATACAGACTATTACACCTCTTTGCTGTTAATCTCGAATGTCATTAAGTTTTTCCAATTCCAGAATGTTTTTACCCCTTTGAATTCACCGAATTT
>JBEKST010000058.1:0-13518 GCA_049516815.1 Bacteroidales bacterium
ACAAATTCTTTCGGAAGTTCTTCCTGGAAGATCTCGTTGAAATCCTGTTCCTTTAACTCCAGGATGGCTTCGTCGAGGATCTTCTGGTACATATCAAACCCGATCTCCGAAATGAACCCGCTTTGCTCAGCGCCAAGGATATTACCGGCGCCACGAATATCGAGGTCGCGCATGGCAATGTTAAAGCCGGAACCCAGGTCTGAAAACTCTTCAATGGTACGTAATCGCTTCCGGGCTTCATCGGTAAGTGACGACATTGGTGGCGCAAGAAGATAACAGAAAGCTTTCTTGTTCGAACGGCCCACCCGCCCGCGCAACTGATGCAGGTCGCTCAATCCGTAATGGTGAGCATCGTTGATGATAATAGTATTGACATTGGAAATATCCAGTCCTGATTCAATGATGGTCGTTGCCACCAATACGTCGTAATCTCCTTCAATGAAATCGACCATCACCCGTTCGAGCTTTTTACTATCCATCTGCCCATGGGCAATGGCTATCTTAGCCTTGGGAACCATCCGTTGCAACATTCCTGCAACATCAACAATATTCTGTACCCGCGTATTGACAAAGAATACCTGACCTCCCCTCGAGAGTTCATACTGAATGGCTTCCCGGATGATCTCTTCCCTGAAAGGATGGATCTCTGTTTGCACAGGATAACGATTGGGCGGTGGTGTGTTGATGATCGAAAGGTCCCTAGCTCCCATTAATGAAAACTGCAGTGTCCGTGGAATGGGAGTTGCGGTGAGCGTCAGCGTATCTACATTGATCTTGAAATGCTTGATTTTTTCTTTGGAAGAAACACCAAATTTCTGTTCCTCATCAATGATCAGTAAGCCCAGGTCTTTGAATATTATGTCTTTACTCAGCAAACGATGCGTGCCGATCAGAATATCAATCTTCCCGGATTCGAGTTCTTCCAGGATCCGGCTTTGTTCCCTGGCAGATTTAAAGCGGTTGATGAAATTGACCTTGCAGGGAAAATCGCGAAGCCGTTCTGAAAATGTCTTGTAATGCTGCAATGCCAGGATGGTCGTTGGAACCAGGATGGCTACCTGGCGGCTTTCGGCAACCATCTTAAATGCTGCACGAACGGCGATTTCCGTTTTCCCGAATCCCACATCCCCGCAAATCAGCCGGTCCATCGGGAATTCGGCTTCAAGGTCTTTCTTAACATCAACGGTAGCTTTCAGCTGATCAGGTGTATCTTCATAAATAAAAGAAGCTTCAAGCTCAGTTTGCATATAGGTATCCGGTGAACAGGCAACACCTGTTGCCGCTCTTCGCTCGGCATACAACCGGATCAGCTCCCGGGCAATATCTTTGACACGTTTCTTGGTTTTGTTCTTAAGTTTGTTCCAGGCATCCGATCCGAGTCGGTTCAGCACCGGTGCACTTCCTTCCTTTCCAACATACTTGGAGATGCGGTGAAGGGAATGAATGCTCACGTATAAAATATCGTTGTTTTTATATATCAGCCGGATCGCTTCTTGTTCCTTGTTATTGTTGATGATCTTTTCCAGTCCGTCGAACCGCCCGATTCCATGATCAATATGGGTCACAAAATCGCCAGGACGGAGATCGTAAAGTTCCTTCAGTGTGAGCGCTTCTTTGCTCACATATCCGTCGCGCAGGTGAAACCGGTGGTAGCGTTCAAAGATCTGGTGATCCGTATAACATGCGATTTTCAGGTCTTTGTCGATGAAACCCTCGTGCAGGGGGAAATTAATTGTTTCCTGCAATTCATAACGCGGAACGCGAAACGCGGAACGCGTGACGTTTAACGGTAAATCCTCTCCATTATCCTGCTTCTTTACCTGAATATCATCAAGGATACTTTTCAAACGTTCAGCCTGCTTGGGATTGTCAGCCAGCAGGATATTTTTCAGGCCATTCGCATTATTCTGCTGAAGATCTGCGAAGAGGAGATCAAAATTTTTATTGAACGATGGCTGGGGCGACATGCTGTACCGGATCGGATTTGCAGTACCGGAATAAAAATTCTTTCCATATTCAATCAGCCGGAACCGCCCGATCTCATCCAGGAATTCCGGTCCGGGCAGGAACAGGTTTGCATCTTTATTTTTATCCAGGATATCTGCGGTATAACGGATATCCTCCGACCAGATCACTGTTTTTTCCGGCAGAAATGAAAAAAGTGAGTCGTATTTAATCAGCCTTTCACGGTTGATACGGATATCCGGGATGATGGAAATTTCTTCCTTTTTTTCAATGGACAATTGGTTTGTTGGATCGAAGGTCCGGATGGAAGCGACATTATCTCCCTCAAACTCGATGCGATAAGGATGGTCGCCCGAAAACGAATATACATCGATCAACCCCCCGCGCAAGGAAAACTGTCCCGGTTCGATCACAAAATCGGCCCGTTCAAATTCATATTCAAGCAGCAGGTCAAGCACAAATTCCAGAGAAACGGCTTCACCGGATTTCAGCTTTAAGGTATTCTTCTCCAGGAATTTTTTATTTACCACCTTCTCCGAAAGAGCTTCGGGATAAGTAACAATGATAAACTTTTTCGATCGTGAATGAAGCCGGTTCAGGATCTCCGTCCGCGATAAAAGTCCAAGATTATCCTTTTGTCCGGATTCAAACGTTTTTCTAAAAGAGGATGGGAAAAAAAGAACCTGTTTTTTTTCAGTTTCGACATCCTTGTCGTTTAAGATCTGTTCAAGATCATTGTAAAAGTAAGCTGCCGATTCTTTATCCGGAAGAATATGAAAATGCAACCTGGGAACAGAAGTGAAAACGGCAGCAGAAACAAAAGCTTTGGATGAACCTACAAGGCCTTTCAGCTGGATACCGGATAAAGGGGTTTGCTTATCCCCGGCGCCAGGAAAAGAAGGATCATCCGTTTTTAACAGCCGGGAAAGCTCTCCCGTCCTGGGATCTTCAATATAAAGTGAAAGTAGCTTTGTGTTATCCAAGATGCAGAAGTAATAAAGGCATATGTTCCGGTTTAAATTCCGGCGAGTAGGTTTTCAAGAATTCTTAATGCATGATTTACCTGCAAAGTTATGAAACGAGCATGTTCGTTAAACACAAACATGGATGAAAATCTCACATGCGAGTTCCCTGCCCGGCCGGCAGGCGGGCATCCGACCTTTAAAAACAAATTATTACCGGATGAAAAAGAACGGCCTTCGCCTTCCGATATTTAGTCAGGGAAAAAAAGAAATTGCCTACTTTTGCCATATGGACATCAAAGTATTCAAGTTTGGTGGCGCATCGGTCAATAGTGCGAAAGGGGTCATGAATGTGGCATCCATCATCAGCCGTTTCCCGGAAGATAACATCGTTCTTATCATTTCAGCCATGGGCAAAACAACCAATGCCCTCGAAGAACTGCTGAAATTCTACATGTCGAACGATGCTATCCCCATGATAGAATCCTATTACCGGATCAAAGCGTTCCATTTGGATATCCTTCAGGAATTATTTCAGGAAAAGAGTTACCCCGTTTTTGCCGAAGTGGAAGATCTTTTTGAGCACCTGCGTGGATATCTACGCAGCGGGCAACTCACAGTGGGGAAAAAACGGGAATACAACTTTGAATATGATCAGATCGTAAGCTACGGCGAACTTTTCGCAACGGCGATTATTCATTACTATCTCTCTCTTTCAGGCATTCAAAGCCGGTTATTTGATGCCCGTGAACTGATATGTACTGATTCGGCGTACCGTGATGCAAAGGTGGATTGGACTTTCACAGGAAAGAAGATCCGGTTGAAAATGAAAGATTTTTTTTCCGTGAACAATGGATCCCGGAAAGTTGCGGTTATCCAAGGATTTATCGGCGGTGACAAGCATGGAAATACCACTACGCTAGGAAGGGAAGCATCTGACTATACCGCTGCTATTATTGCGCATTCGCTGAAAACGAAGGAGGTGACGATCTGGAAAGATGTTCCCGGTGTGATGACTGCAGATCCGAAATACTTTAAACATGCGAAAAAACTGAACTTTCTTTCATACCAGGAAGCCGTTGAACTCGCCTATTATGGCGCCTCCGTAATCCATCCCAAAACTATCAAACCACTGGAAAATGCTAAGATTACCCTTCACGTAAAGTCTTTCCTTAACCCGGAGCTGGATGGGACGATCATTGAACATCTGCCAGATTGGAAATGTTCACATCCTATTTACATCTTGAAACGGAACCAGGTATTGATCTCCATTTCACCCAGGGATTTTTCATTTATTGTAGAAGAAAACCTTAGCCAGATCTTTGACCTTCTTGCCAAACATCATATAAAAGTGAATGTGATGCAAAATTCAGCGATATCGTTCACAATTTGCGTAGATGCAGATCAGTTTACGGGGAAGGATGTCCTGGCTTCTCTTCAGGAAAATTATATGATCAGGTATAATGAAAATGTTGAATTATTTACCATACGTCACTACAACCCTGCAGCGATCACCCGTGTAACAAAAGGCCGGAAAATATTAATGGAACAAAAAACAAGAAATACTATCCAATTGGTAGTGCAATGAAGCTTTAAGTGTTAAGTGATGAAGTGTTAAGTGTTAGTTCCAGGTAGTGGGTATTGGGTATAAGGTTTTGGGTACTAGTAAATTTATTCTTCATTCTTCATTCTTCATTACTCACCACTTCACCAGTTCACCATATCACCAGTTATGGAATGACCACCGGAAAATCGTATTTAAAATGATTCCCTTCCGGTTTTTCAAGAATATTTCCCAGGAAATCCATGTAAGCATCTGTGAAAGAGAATTTCTCAATGTCATAATATTCCGGCGGAAGGGGTTTGTTTCCGACGGTTCCCATATCAATGGAGATGGTGTTGAATTCTTCCAGTTCCATAAAGGGAACGATCTTTTTCAGGACCGGCATTTGTCCGTAATCTTCCCGGAGAAGCAAGTCAACCACTTTATCAGCCAGGGCTGCTGTAAGGCGGCGATCGTACTTGCGGCAGTGTCCGGATCGGGGATAGTAACCCGAGATCTGGGCACGGGCTTCAATCCCAAGCTTTTTGTAAATCTCGGATGCGATGATCCCGCTGATCCCGCCAAATCGCGGATGACCATACTCATCCACTTCCGAACTTGCATATACGACACCCACTTTCCCTGATTTTTCATCATACCAGCTTACCCCTTCCGAAACAGGGATGACAAGATATTTGTTCCGGGATCTCATATAAGCTTCTTTTACGGTCTCGAAGAAAACTTCTTTACGCGCTTTGGTGATTTCAAATTCCGGCACCAACCCATGTGTAGCCCCGCCAAATACCGCGCTGCCCGTAAGCCATCCTGCATCACGTCCCATGACTTCCAGGACGATAATGCGTGAATGCGATTCGGCCGTGGTTTTTATTTTTGAAGTGAATTCGGAAATGGCCTTTGCAGCAGAAGGAAAACCGGGGCAGAGCGCTGCTTCAATCTCCTTTCCTTTGTAGGTATGTATAGTGCGTGTGCGCAGATCGTTATCGATGGTCTTCGGATATCCGATCACCGCGATACCTTCGGTTTCAAAAAGACGTTTGGCGGCCCCATTGGTATCATCCCCGCCAATGGTCACCAATACATCGATCTTATACCTGTTGATGTTTTTTAAAACCTGTGGAACCCGCGATTCAGGATTTTTCTTTGAAGGGAAGGGGTTGGTTCGGCTGGCACGCAATGCGGTACCACCATACCAGCCGTCGTAAGGCTGGTTGGTAAGATCCACTACATCGCCATCCCCGAGCAGGCCCTTCCATCCTTTCCTGACGCCATACACTTTAAATCCAAGCAGCGAGGCGCGGTTCCGCAAAGATTCAATACTGTGATTGATGGCCGGTGTATCTCCCCCACCTGATAATATCGCAAGCGTTTTCCCTTCGAATAATTTTTGTTCTATTTTCATAAGTTTATCATTTGAGTTTAAAAGCTTTCAAAATCTTATCCACCAGCACCTTTGCCAGTTTAATATTCGACTCCACCGTCCAACCGGCAATATGGGGAGTCAGTATGACCTTGTCCGATTCTATCAGGAAACGAAATGCATCCGGAAACTTTCCAGACAGGTTTTCAAAGGATGAATCCTCATATTCCAGCACGTCAAGCGCAGCGCCAATAATCTTACCTGACCTGATCTGGTCTGCGAGATCAGCGGTATTTACAATAGGTCCCCGGGAGGTATTGATAAACCAGATATTTTTTTTAAACCGTTTAAAGAAAGCCTTATCGCACATGAATCGCGTCTCCTCCGTAAGCGGGATATGCAGGCTCACTATATCGGCTGTATCAAAAATCTCTTCCAGCGTGGTTTCAAGGGTATTTCCGTCAGAATACTTTTTTTTGTATTTATCATAGGATTTGACCGTAGCTTCAAATCCTCTCAATCGTTGGGCAAAAGCGCTACCCATGTTGCCATATCCAATGATCCCGATCGTTTTGCCTTTAATCTCCATCCCCCGGTTTTCTTCTCGCTTCCATTTTGCCTGCCTCACCTGGCGGTCGGCACGATTGAGGTTGTTCATCACCGAAAGCAACATACCGGTTGTATGTTCACCCACCGCATCCCGGTTCCCTTCCGGCGAATTGAAGCACAGCACCCCCCTGTTCTCCGCAACTTTCACATCGATATTTTCCATACCTGCCCCCACCCTTCCGATGAATCGCAGTTTCGTTGCTTTTGAGAGAAACTCTTCATCCAGGTTGATCCGGCTCCGGATGATGATCCCAAAATATTGATGAACGGACTTCATCAGATCTTCTTTCTCCTGATCGGGAAAAAGCTCGCAGGTAAATCCATGTGCAGTCAGTTCCTCACGGATCAATGGATGGACAGAATCAATAAAAAGGACTCTTTTCAATTTCAGTTTTTGATTTATAAGTAATCCTTCCTTCCTTTTTCTTAATGATAACATTGAAAGTTCAGGATAACAGCTCAGCGCAAAATTACCGAGTTTCATGAGATATTTCAGTATTTCAAATTAACTTTCAGGATAAAATCTTAACTTCGAACCCCAATTTACCTACCGTGTGGAGTTTTCTTGTCCGTCATATATTGCGCGACCGTGTGGTCATCCTTATCGTTATCGGGATCATCACTCTTTTTATGGGCTACAGGGCCCGTGAAGTTGTACTTTCGTATGATATGGTACGGATGCTTCCTGCATCTGATTCTACTATAATCGTTTATGAAAATTTTAAAAAACAGTTTGGAGAAGACGGTACTGTCATGTTTATCGGCATCCAGGATAAAAATCTTTTCACCCTGGATAAATTCAACGACTGGTTTGATCTCTCCACTAAGATCAGGAAGATCCACGGAGTGGAGGAAGTTCTCTCTAACACCCGTTTGTATAAGCTTCAGAAGAACGACTCTATTAAAAAATTTGAATTCAAGCCGATATGCCTGGAAAAACCGAAGAACCAGAGGGAACTTGACAGCCTGAAAAATGTGATTTATTCACTACCGCTGTATGATAACCTGATCTTTAACAAGAAGACCGGGGCGACGCTCATGATGGTTACCATTAATAAGAACGAGGTCAACAGCAAGCGCAGAGTCGCTTTGATCGACGATATAAAAGCGACGGCAGATAGTTTCGGGGTTAAATATCACACCGGGGTTCATTATTCCGGTTTACCTTTTATCCGGACAAAAACTTCTATAAAAATTCAGAATGAGCTGAAGTTATTTGTGCTGCTAGCCTTATTGGTAGCAGCCGTATTCCTTTATATCTTCTTCCGTTCTTACAAGGCGGTATTATTCCCGATGATTATCATAGTGATCAGCGTGATCTGGGCCCTGGGATTAATCGTTCTGTTCGGCTATAAAATCACCATCCTCACGGGGATAATCCCTCCTCTGATCATCGTGATTGGTGTGGAGAATTGTATCTTTCTCCTCAACAAATACCATTATGAATTCAGGATTCATCAGAATAAAGCAAAATCTCTTTCCCGTGTTATCGAACGGATCGGGAAAGCTAACCTGCTGACCAATGCGTCCACTGCAACAGGGTTCGCAGCTTTTATCATCACCAACAACAAACTTCTTGTCGAATTTGGCGCCATTGCCTCTCTGAATATTATGGTGGTTTATATTCTTTCGCTAACGCTGGTGCCAATTTTTTTCAGTTACCTTAAGGATCCGCAAACGAAAGATACCCGCCACATGGAAGCCAGCGTCGCCAAAGTGATAATCGATAAGGCGGTGATCTGGGTAAATACACGCAGAAATACGATCTATCTGTTAACCGGTATCTTCATGCTCATTGCGGTAGTCGGTGTCGTGCGCCTGCATACCAGCGGAAGGATCGTGGATGACATTCCGAAACGGGATGCGCTATATGTGGACCTGCTTTTCTTTGAAAAGAATTTTAAGGGGATCATGCCGCTAGAGATCACGGTGGATACCAAAAAGAAGAAAGGCGTATTGACACTGGCAACCCTCAGACGTATCGACCGCTTGCAGGACACCCTGGCAACCTATCCCGAACTTTCCAAGGCATTGTCCATTGTGGAGGTGATTAAAACTGCAAAACAAGCTTTCTACAACGGTGATCCGGCTTATTACAGCTTGCCAAGTTCCAGTGAACTGACCTTCATGGGCAGCTATATCCCCGACCTGAAATCGAAGAAAAAAACCCTGATTAAAAATTTTATCGATTCAAACTACCAGGTAACCAGGATCTCGGTTCAGATGGCCAACATCGGGACAAAAGATATCGATCGTATCCAAAAGAGCCTGAAGCCGAAGGTGGATTCAATCTTTAACCCCGCAAAATACAAGGTGGTCATTACCGGCACAAGTGTTGTTTTTTTGAAAGGGACCAATTTCCTCATCCGGAACCTCTGGGAAAGTATCCTGCTCGCGGTTATTGTGATTGCCATGTTACTTGCTTTTTTATTCACTTCCTGGCGGATGATTCTGATCTCCTTAGTGCCAAACCTCATTCCGCAGCTGATGACCGGAGCCCTAATGGGGTTTGCAGGGATCCCTATCAAACCTTCCACCATCCTGATCTTCAGCATCGCACTCGGCATCTCCGTGGATAATTCCATACAGTACCTTTCCAGGTACCGGCTTCAGTTGAAACATTCGCATGGCGATATTCCTTCTTCGGTCATTTCAGCACTTAAAGAAACAGGGTACAGTATGATTTATTCCTCCACGGTACTTTTCTTTGGATTCGGGATCTTCGTTCTTTCTTCTTTTGGAGGAACACAAGCCCTGGGATTCCTCATCTCCTTCACCCTGCTTGTTGCAGGTCTTTTGAATATGTTCATACTTCCTTCATTGCTGCTGACCCTTGACCAATGGAGCACGACGAAATCCTTCAAGAAACCGATTCTCGAGCTCTATGGAGATGATGATGACGTACATGTGGAAGAACTGCATCTTGAACAGAAAAATGATTAGGAAGAAAAGAAGTGATGCTAGATGCTGGATGCTGGATATTGGATGTGAAATTGGGTAATATAATGATGGATATTTAAGGCCCGTTCGCAGGTAGGCATATGAACATTAAAATCAAAATTATTAACAAATGAAAGGAATTATTCTTGCCGGAGGTTCAGGCACCCGCTTACACCCGTTAACCCTGGCTGTCAGCAAACAGCTGATGCCGATCTATGATAAACCGATGATCTACTATCCTCTTTCGGTGCTCATGGCAGCTGGTATCCGGGAAATCCTGGTCATTTCTACACCCTATGACCTTCCGAACTTTGAAAAATTACTGGGTGACGGATCACAACTGGGTTGTTCTTTTTCTTATATCGAACAGGCAGTTCCAAACGGGCTTGCCCAGGCTTTTGTGATCGGCGGGAATTTCGTTGGGAAAGAAAAAGTAGCGCTAATCCTGGGTGATAATATCTTTTATGGCCGTGGCCTTCCACAACTGATGCAGGAGTATAATGATCCCGAGGGAGGAGTGGTATTCGCTTATCATGTTAATGATCCCGAACGATACGGGGTGGTTGAATTCAACAGCGATCTGAAAGCCATTTCCATTGAAGAAAAGCCGAAACATCCCAAATCGAATTTTGCAGTTCCAGGTCTTTATTTTTATGACAATTCTGTACTCGAAGTGGCGCGGAATATAAAACCCAGCGCCCGCGGAGAATATGAGATTACAGATGTAAACCGGTACTACCTGGAACAAGGAAAACTGAAGGTCGGTGTGCTTAGCCGTGGTATCGCCTGGTTAGATACCGGAACGTTCGGATCATTGCTTCAGGCTGCCCAATTTGTTGAAGTGATCGAAAACCGTCAAGGCTTAAAGATCGGCTGTATCGAAGAAGTAGCTTATCGTATGAATTTCATCGACCGTGACCAGCTGGAAAAGATCGCACAGCCACTGGTGAAAAGCGGTTACGGGCAATATCTTCTGAACATGATCAATGATCCTTTTACTATCTGATCAATGCATTCCATAAGCGAACTGCAGGTCATCCTTAAAAAGGCACTTGATTCGGCTTCGTTTTCACAGGAACCTGCCGGGCTGTATGACCCTATTTCCTATACGCTGAACCTCGGGGGAAAACGCATTCGTCCACTGCTCGTGCTGATTGGTTGCGACCTCTTCCATGGAGATATTGAGAAGGCAGGACCTGTTGTATTAGCCATCGAGCTTTTTCATAATTTCACCCTTCTGCACGATGATATCATGGACCGGGCGCCGCTCCGCCGTGGAAAAGAAACGGTGTACAAGAAATGGAATACCAATATTGCCATCCTTTCGGGCGATACGATGTTTGCCCTTGCCTGCGAATACCTCTCCCAGGCAGACCCGGATGTGCTGCCCCTGGCACTATCGGAGTTTAGCCGGACCGCCCGCATGGTTTGCGAAGGCCAGCAATACGATATGAATTTTGAGACCCGGAAAGTAGTCAGCATTGGCGAATACCTGGAAATGATCCGGCTAAAAACCGCTGTACTGATCGGATGCAGCTTTAAGCTTGGCGCCATCCTTGCAAAAGCCCCACCTGACGAAACTGCGAAGATCTATTCATTCGGGGAGAACATCGGGATGGCTTTCCAGCTCCAGGATGACCTGCTGGATGTTTTTGGTGATGAACAAAAGTTCGGCAAGCAGATCGGAGGAGATATTCTTTCCGGGAAAAAGACATTTCTTCTGCTGAAAGCATACGAAATTGCACCTGAAAAAGAAAAATCAGCGCTGGATCATTGTTTCTCTGATCCATCCATCACTGCAGAAGAAAAGATCGAACAGGTGAAAAAAATTTATCAGTCGCTAAAAATCAGGGAAATCACCCTTGAAGAGATTGAAAAATACTTCTCTAAAGCTTTGCAGTTATGTGATGGGATCGATGTGGATGTGAACAGCAAAAAAGCGCTGGGACTGTTTGTCAGGGACCTGTTAAAAAGGGATTTTTAATTTTCAGATACTTTAAATTCCCTTATCCGGATTCTTTTTCTCAATTTCTTCCAGTTCGAGGTGAAGATTTTCCCATTTTTTCATCTCCTTATCAAGAAGGGACTTCGATTTTTCATATTCATTATACAGCTGGCTTCCCAGTATTTTATCTTTAAATTTTTCCGGCTGGATCAGCATCTCCTCCGTTTTTTTGATTTCCGTTTCGAGTCGCCCAATCTCACTTTCCGATTTAATGATCAGGTTTTGTATTTTCCGGAGCTCTTTTTCGAAATCTTTACGTTTTTCCCAATTCATTTTATTGGAGGATATTTTTTTTGCAGGTTCGGAGCCTGCGGTTTTTTCGCTTAATTCCAGCTGCGACAATGCCTGGATCTTCCGTGCATCCAGGAAATCATAGATATCGCCAAGGTATTCCCTGATTGAACCTTTGCGAAACTCAAAAACCCTGTTGGTGAGGCCCTTCAGAAAATCACGGTCATGTGAAACCACGATCAGGGTTCCGTCGTACCGGATGAGTGCATTCTTCAAAATGTCTTTCGAATGCATGTCGAGGTGATTTGTGGGCTCATCAAGGATGAGCAGGTTCGACGGAATCAGTAGCATCTTTGCCAGGGAAAGCCTGGATTTCTCCCCGCCGGAAAGGACTTTCACCTTCTTATCGATGGAATCTCCGCTAAAAAGAAATCCTCCCAGGATGGTCCTGATTTTCGGACGGATATCTCCTGTGGCAATATCATCAATGGTTTGGAAAACGGTCCGGTCAGGATCCAGGAAATCCGATTGATCCTGGGCATAATAGCCGATCACCACATTGTGACCGTATTTCAGCTCTCCTGTATGGGGCGTTTGCCTGACAATAACCTTCGACAAGGTTGTTTTTCCTTCGCCATTTTTTCCAACAAAGGCAATCCGGTCGTTTTTGATCACAGAAAAATTAAGGTCATTGAGTACTCTTTTCTGTGGATAATCTTTAGAAAGATGTTTTGCTTCCAGGATGATCTTCCCTGAATGTGGTGATTTTGGAAACCGGAAATTAATGTTCGACTCATCAAAAACATCCAGTTCCACTTCATCGATCTTTTCCAGCATTTTAATCCTGGACTGGACCTGTGCCGCTTTTGTGGATTTGTAGCGGAACCGTTCTATGAAGCGTTCGATCTGCCGGATCTGCCGTTGCTGGTTATTGTAGGTCGCGATCTGGCTGTCGAGCCGCTCTTCCCTTAAAGTAATATAACCTGAATAATTTGCCCGGTAATCGTAGATCTTTCCAAGGGAAATTTCTACTGTCCTTTTGGTCACATTATCGAGGAATGCACGATCGTGCGATACCAGTACCACAGCTCCTTTGTAATTGATAAGGAAGGTTTCCAGCCACTCTATGGACTCAATATCAAGGTGGTTGGTAGGTTCATCAAGGAGCACTACATCCGGAACCCGCAGCAGGATTTTTGCAAGTTCAACCCTCATCTGCCAGCCGCTGCTGAACTGGCTCATCGGACGGGTAAATTCATCGATGTCAAAACCTAACCCGGTCAGGACTTTTTCAGTATTGGTTTGGATGAATGATCCTTCGAGCAAATTGAACCGTTCGTAAGCTTCCGAATGTTTCCGGATAAGATCGTGGTATTCATCCGACTCGAAATCGTTGCGGATTTTTATTTCATGTTCAAGTGATCCGATTTTTTCTTTCAGCTCAAGGATCTCTGAGAATGCAGTCATTGCTTCTTCCACAACGGTTTTTGTACTGCCGGAGATCATTTCCTGCGGAAGGTAACCGATGGTGTTACCCGATGGAACCACAACTTCGCCTTCATCCGCTTTCTGGATGTTTTTAATGATTTTAAGCAAGGTGGATTTACCTGCACCGTTCTTTCCCACAAGTCCGATCCTGTCTTTATCATTGATGATAAATGAAATATGATCAAACAAAGGTGTTCCGCCGAATTGTACCGAAAGGTTATTTACCGATATCATGGAGCACAAAGATAATAAAGAAAAAGGCCCGCCGAAGCGAGCCTTTTTCAGTATATTCCAATTAAGGATTAGTGTGTCACGGTGATCTTCGTGGTCTTGATCCCACTCACCGTGGTAACCTTCACAAAGTATACACCTGACTGGAAGCTGGAAACATTCAACT
>JBEKST010000059.1:0-13510 GCA_049516815.1 Bacteroidales bacterium
TATCAAAAGAAACTATCAAAAAATTATAAGTTTTATTTATAATCATGCTAATGAATTACTTGATTCTTTTCCGCAAAGACCAGTTTATCCTCTTTTTCTTGCACAATCGATAAATTCTATAATATCAAATATCGACTTTCTTTTATCTTCCGATAATACGCTTGCAGGTAACCCAACATCTATTAAAATCAGAGATTCTGCAATGGCCGCAAATGTTATATTTCTTAAAGAGACCTTGTATCCAAAAAAGAAAATGATTTTATGGGCGCATAATTATCATATTGCGAATGCTGCATTTCATCATGCACTTTCTCCTGATATTAAGAATATGGGCATTTGGTTAAAAGAAAAATATCGGGAAAAAATTTATAGTGTTGGATTATATATGTTGAGAGGGAAAACCAAAACGGACTGGAATTGGACAGTCATAAATATTCCACCTCCAACGACTTCAAATTCATTGGAAGCAATCTTATACTCTTGCAGGAAGAAATCATTATTTATTGATTTATTGGATCATTTTTATTGTTATGGCAATAAGTGGATGTATAGTGATATAACAGCGAAAGCATCAGGATTTGCTGATGAACATATGATAATTCGTAATGTATATGACGGTATTGTCTTTATTGATTCGTCATCAGTGCCAATTTATTTGCCATAAGAATTTATGCCTGTATGTACAAGCGGTATTTCAGGTGATTGACTATTTATTCCAAAAGAAACTTAACAAATAAGAAGTCATCTAGAGAAAGTACCCTCATTCTGAAATAAAACCAGAATTTCCCCTGTAATTTTTATTGAACTTGAAACCAAAAAAAGAACGTCTATTTTGTTAATGTGCACTTATCTTTTCTCTATTTCTTCTATAATTATTTCATCTCCTATGCAGCCTGGTTCGACTTTTTTCCAATCCAATTCCACACAGATGGGAAATTTTGCATTCTTTAAATCAATACCGCTGTTTTCTGGCAGTTCATAAAATCTGTACGTGCTTTTATTAATATCAATAAAATATCCTCCGCAACAAATGCACTCTCTTGGATCAGAACCCGTAATTTTCCCTTCATTCATTAGATGTTTTTCCTTTTTACAAGACATTATCGCAAGTAAAAAGATGAAAAATATCATGATGGGCTTTTTCATATTCCGTTTTTTATTTTACAAATATAGTTTTTCTGCCCATTATTTCTCAAAACCCCTATAAAATTAATACTGATCAGTAATCGGTTCACAACCATTCGCCCAAATTTTCGCATAACATATCGTTATTTTTAATATATTTGAGTAATAAAATAATAATAGCACCTTCCACTGCCATAATGCGATGTTGAATCACTTCAAAATGGGGGACATATGAAAAAATTCCTCTGCATTTTATTTTTCTCTTTACCAGTGGTTGTTTCTGCTCAATTCAATTTGTATAAAGATTCGCCATTGGATTATGCGTGGAAGTATGTCGGGAATGCTGGGTTCTCGGCAGGTGTGGCGTATGGTATAAGTTTTGCCTTCAGTCCATCGAATAATCAACCTTATGTAGCGTATCAAGACAGGGAATTTATAGCGGAAAATGCAACAGTAATGATGTTTAACGGTACCAATTGGGTGAATGTAGGAAATGCGGGTTTCTCAACAGATTTTCCTGAAAACATAAGCCTTGCTTTCAGTCCATCTGAAAGTTTTCCTTATGTGGCATATTCGGATTTGGTGGGAAGTGGACTAAAAGCTACAGTAATGATGTTTAACGGAACAAACTGGATGAATGTTGGAAATGCAGGTTTCTCAGCAGGAGAAGCTGATTGTATAAGCCTTGCCTTCAGTCCATCGAATAATCAACCTTATGTGGCTTATGAAGACTATGGCAATTCACAAAAAGCCACGGTAATGACCTTTAATGGAACCGACTGGGTAAATGTAGGAAATGCAGGTTTCTCGGCAGGAGAGACTGAATATGAAAGTCTCGCCTTCAATCCATCGAATAATCAACCTTATGTGGCATTTGAGGATGAGGGTAATTCTGGTAAAGCTACAGTAATGAGGTTCAACGGAATCAATTGGGTAAATGTTGGAAATGCAGGTTTCTCAGCAGGGAGGGCTTGGTATATAAGTCTCGCCTTCAGTCCATGGAATGATCAACCTTATGTGGCTTATGCGGATTGGGGAAATTTACTAAAAGCTACAGTAATGATGTTTAACGGAACCGACTGGGTAGATGTAGGAAATGCAGGTTTCTCAGCAGGATATGTTTATTCTGAAAGTCTCGCCTTCCATCCACCTGATGGTGAACCTTATGTGGCATTTTCTGATGCGTCTGGATTTGCCACGGTAATGAAATATAATGGAACAAACTGGGTATATGTTGGAAACGAAGGTTTCTCAGCAGGAGTAGTTTATTCTCCAAGTCTTGCTTTCAGCCCAATTGATAATCAACCTTATGTAGCTTATGAGGATGCTACGTCTGGATTTGCGATGGTAATGAAATATGATTCCGTGATGGTCGGGATTAATGAACTATTGAAATCAACGTTATCTCTGTATCCTAATCCTGCCACAGATAAAATAACGGTAGAACTATCTGGGATTACACAGGGCGGCAATATTACAATTGTTGATATCGAAGGACAGGAACTCATCACCCGCCATATTACCGAACCAAAAACACAAATTGACATCAGCAGTCTGCCCAGCGGGGTTTATTTTGTGCAGCTTACGGGTGAAAGGACGGTGGAAGTGGGGAAAATAATTAAGGAGTGAGATAGTAGCGGAATCAATCTGTACGGTGAGCTGGAGTCACATAGTCGTTTTCTTCGCCACCTCAGCAATATCCTTTGCTTCCACCACCATTTCTTCGTGGCCATACATCACGGAGGTTATCATTGGCAGCCGACATCCTTCAGGGTGCCGAAAAGGTTAATACTGGGTTGGCATGCGCGCCATCAATGTGTACATCGGTGGCACACAAGCGACCAAACCTTGGCAACGGGGAAGATCATAAAGTCGTAGTGTCCCTGCCGAATCATCTTTATTTCTTTCCTTAACGATGCAGCTGTGCGTTCCAAAATGTGACCTGCGGGGCTAGTACAAAGAATAAAAATTTCTTATTTCACCCCAAAAGTCTTGATTTACCAAGTTGAATTTGCATTTTTTACTGATTCATCCTTATCCCATGCATTGATTTTGGAATTTCCATAAAAAGATTCATTCCTGTCTTGAAAATCAATTAGGCTTCCCGTCATTCCTGAATTAAATTTGTATTGAAAAGCTAAAACCTCAGGTTATAAAAAAGTTTTATATCATATTGCTTGCGCTATTTCTGGTTAACGGTGCCTGTCAAAGATCACAGTTCGCCACGACAACAAGACATTCCAGCAATGGCAAAATAACCTATGTAAATCATTATCCATCAGAAAGGACTAAATCATCGAAAGTTAAATCTTCAAAAAGCCATTTAAAAGAATCTAACGGACAAAATAATTCACTTGCCCCCGACAGAACTGGGGTGGTGAATTTATCAGAACCTGAAATCACAACAATCAATCCTGCTCCAATATCCCGAAATGAAAACTTAATCGCATCAACCTCAAATGAACCAGCCATCATAACTGAAAAAAAAGAACAGATTGTTCCAGTAAATGAATTGATTTTATCGCTTAAAAAGCATTACGGATTTAACATGGGTAATTCTTTTCCTGATACCCTTAAAAGTAATATGCAGAAGAAGGGGAAAACTAATGATTCCATTACCCAGCAGGAAATTAAATTTACAAACGGATATGAAGCAACAGTTAAGATAATTAGTCAGTCCCAAGACACTCTGAAATACCATTTAATTAATGAACCTGATGTTGTGCGTACTGTTTTGATGGGGCAGATTGAGGCAATCTATCAGGTGGTACCATATTCAGGCAAGGAACAGGTTGCCGATACAAGAAAAACTGAACCATTAAGTATTGTGGCATTTATATGCTCTATTTTAGCCTTTGTTCCAGTTTATGGAATACCTTTTGCACTCTTAGCCATTATATTTGGAGCAGTCAGCCTACGGAGAATCTTTCGCAATGAGGAGCGATTTAAAGGAGGCTCTTTTGCCTATTACAGTCTGGTTATTGGGATTTTGATAATTGAATGGACTATCAAACATTATCTTCTGAATATCTGACTTCTTTTTGCCCGAATGGCAATAACCTTTGCTTCCAGCACCTTTTTATCGTAGCCGTAAACCAAGCAGGATATTAGCGCTAGTCCAACATCATGTAATATGCCAAAGTAGTCAGGAAATAGAAGATGTACAATGCGGTATAGCCACGTGACATGCACGACAAGGTGTTTTTTAGCCCCTAACACAAAGCAAGAGATAAAATCATAGTCGACCATACTCAGGTTTGGGTACAGTCTAAGCTGTGCTTATAAGTGATCCTTTGGCACTCAGGTTCAATTATCCCGATGATGACCTGCCAGCGCAGAATAAACAAGCGTTGTAACTTGATAGCTGTGATTTGTTGGCAGATAGTAGTTAATAAAAATGCCGTTGATGATCTTATTCAGCGTGGGGCGTGGTAAGCTACATGGTATGCGGTTGATGGTGAGGATGGATTCATCTACAGTTAAATTATTCAAGATTAATATGAACCCCAAAAGAAAAAAACTATTACAAAAACTATTACAATAAAAGACCTTGTAAAATATTGATTTACAAGGTCTTGGATTTTGATTCGTCGGGATGAGAAGACTCGAACTTCCGACCCCCACGTCCCGAACGTGGTGCGCTAGCCAACTGCGCTACATCCCGTTTTTTATAATCCGGTTGCAAAAATAGTATTTTTTTTACTTCCTTACGGGATTTTTGGATTATATGAAATCATCCTCATTTGAAATGAAACAAGAAAGAAAAGGGATCAGGTATAAAGGAATCTTTTGATCTTTTGGGTGGGTGTCTTTTTAAACGGAACCGGCTGAAGTATGACCACCTGGACACGGGAGAATTTGTTGACCCGGCTGTTTACATATTCCTGTAGCTCTTCAATTAGTTCCTCAATTATGTTCTCTACATAAGCCGAAACATCTTCTTTCAGATGCTGGTACCTCAGTGCTATCTCTTCCTGGTTAAAATGCACCATGGCAACCAGTTTTCCTTTTTTCTGGACCACCAGCGATTCGACTACAAATCGGAAATTGTTTATCACGGATTCGATTTCTTCAGGATAAATATTTTCTCCATTGGCCCCCAAAATGATGTTTTTCAACCGTCCTTTTATGTAAAGAAAATCCTGATTATCCAAAACACCAAGATCACCTGTTTTGAACCATCCATCCTCTGAAAAAACCGCTTTAGTCATGACAGGCTCTTTATAATATCCAACCATTACATTAGGGCCTTTTACCCAGATCTCACCTTCACCAGTAACGGGATTAGGGTTGTTTATCTTAAGGGTAACTCCTTCCATGGCCGGACCTGTGGATTGATATTTTGTTTTTTGAGGATTCGTTCCGGCAAGAAGAGGAGCGGTTTCGGTAAGGCCATATCCGATGGCATATGGAAAACGGGCTTCGATGAGAAATTGTTCTACAATTTTATCCAGTTTTGCTCCGCCAATCCCAAAGAACTTAATCTCACCGCCAAAGGTTTCTATCAGTTTTTTTCCTGCAATTCTGTTCAGCTTTTTCCGGACTACCGGTATCCTGTATAGTATCCTCATGATCCATTTGTCCTGGAATGCCGGGCGGATCTTGTTCCGGTAGATCTTCTCCATGATCAGGGGAACAGAAAGCATAATTGTTGGTCTGACCTCTTGTAATGCCGGGAGCAAAAGCGTCGGTGTTGGGGTTTTACCCAGATAGTAAATGCAGGCGCCGCACATCATGGGAAAAATAAAACCGATGGTATTTTCGTAGGTATGTGAAAGCGGTAATATGGAAAGGAACCGGTCTGATTCGTCGATGTGCTGTATCACTTTGCTCTTTAACGCAGTGAAAGAAATATTCCGGTGGGTCAGCATGACTCCTTTCGGTGTTCCCATGGTACCGGAAGTATAGATGATGCCTGCAAGATCTTCCTCATTGATGCAATATTCCGTTCCGGGTATTGCTTCGGGATCGAATATGACTTTATTTCCCACCGGACCCTCCACCGCAAAATCTTCCATACCAATCCGGAAGAGAAGAGTATTTGTGGCGATATCGCTGAGCTTTGGCCAAAGGCTATCGGAAACAATAATGGCTTTCGCCCCGGAATGTTCAAGGATATTTTCAATTTCTTTCGGAAGGAAATCAGGAAGGAGCGGAACGACGACAGCACCCATGAATGTCGTGGCAAGAAATGAAATGACCCAATTCGGCATGTTGGTTCCCAAAAGGGCAATCTTGTCACCCGGATGGATTTCCAGCTGCTCGAACAGGGCTATTAGGGCCATCACCTGCTTCCTGGTTTCATTGTATGTTTTCGGCGTTTCACCGACCATGGCAATAAACCCCTTGTCACCAAAATTTTTAACCGATTCAGCAAACAATGCAGGGAAGGTCAATTTATAAGTATCCTTCATCCCGGAACCCAAATAAGCCGGCAAAGGTAAGACTATTTCTTTTCAATCTGTATTTTTTATACCTTGGGCCAAAATTATTCCCAATGAAAATCCGGATGTTCCAGGTAGACGCATTTACAGAAAAACTGTTCGGCGGCAATCCTGCTGCAGTTTGCTTGTTAACTAAAACGCTCTCTGATGAGCTGATGCAAAAGATTGCGGCCGAAAACAATCTTGCAGAAACTGCTTTTGTGACCGAGACCGGCGATTTGTTCAGCATCCGCTGGTGTACCCCGAAAGTCGAGGTCGACCTGTGTGGGCATGCAACGCTGGCCAGTGCCCATGTCATTTTTCATCATCTTAATTATACAAAGAAAATGATCCGGTTCACTTCACGAAGCGGAGTTCTTGAAGTATGGAAAGAGAAGAATCTCCTCGTGCTGAATTTCCCTGCCGACACCCTCCAGAAAAGTTGTCTTCCGCCCATAGTGACCGAATCCCTTGGAATGGATCCGATAGAGATCCTGAAAGGAAAAACTGACTATTTGCTGGTCTATGAGAATCAGCATCAGATTGAAATGCTCGATCCCGATTTTGCCGGACTTTGCAAAGCCACGGCAAGAGGTATCATTGCGACGGCAAAAGGAGATGAAAGTGATTTTGTATCCCGGTTTTTCGCACCCCGGGTTGGCATCAATGAGGATCCTGTTACCGGTTCGGCGCATACTACCCTGATTCCCTATTGGTCGGCCAGGCTGGGAAAGAAAGAAATGACCGCCATTCAGCTTTCGGAACGCCGGGGTTACCTGAAATGCAAAGACCTCGGGGAGCGTGTCGAGATTGCCGGTCAGGCGGTGACTTATTTGATGGGGGAGATTAATATATAGCTGGCGAGTTGTCGAATGTTACAGATGATTTTTACTGAACAAACTTCTTCACTCTTCGCATGACCTTTAGAGGAGTTTCTACGATCACCATATTGTACAGCCAGGAAGGAACATTCCCGGCAGGGTCAACAAACCCTTCAAGGGTGAGATGGATCACTCCATTTTCCATGGGTTGTATCGTCCATTTCTGCCAGTATTTAGTAATACGGATCAGACCTGGTTTTTCGGGGATGACATTGCTGAGTGGAGTGGCAGTGATTGTTCGCCGCCGGGTTAATGGATCTGTATTCACATTGGCCTCCACACAGAGATCACGGTCGGTAAAGGGCCAGGGAACGTGATAGATGAGATAATACTGGAAATATTTGTCTTTTTCATATGTAAGCACCTTGATCTCCCTGAGATTTTCATCCCACCAACTATGATTCTTTACATTTCCGAGCAGGTTACAGACTTTATCCATCGTAGAAGTAATATCCATCACTCCCTTGAATGATTTCAACGAACTGCCATAATCTTTTCGTGTAAAAAGTTTTATCCCTTCCTGTTCTTTCACAAAGGTCCATGATTGGGCGGAGATATCAATAGTGATTATCAGAAGAAAAAAAAGAAGTACAAGATTAATATGAGTTTTGAAATTCATCCGTCTGAAATTTTATACAAAGTAAAAATAATCTTTTCACATTTTCAGCAATTTCACATCAACACGAGAAAAATCATTTGCTTCATTGATCGTAATTTCTTTTTTTATTCTATTTTAGTTTATTTAATTCGAGGTGTCAGGGGATGAATCTTATACAATTGTGTCCATTCACACTATTATGACCAGCAATAGGATTATGCCTTCACTTCTCGGTTTATTTATATATGTATCGCGGGCAATGGCAATAATTTTGTCGACCGATACGTTTTTTATTTTCATGATAGGAATAAGAGCCTTAAGTTAACACTGACAGATCGACGTAAGATATTGAAATTATTTTTTACAAATAGTCAATTGCAGGGCAGCAGGACAATCAGGATCCGAATCAGATGGATGATTTTACTGTTATCCTGGTTTACGGTGCTCCCCTGTTGTTGCATTTCCCAATCCTTAACGGCACTGATTCAATCCGGACAAGATTATCTCCGTAAGGGACAATATGTGGATGCGTTAGAGCAACTGAACTTTGCCATCCTGAAAGAGCCCGCATCGCCGGAACTTTATTTTTTACGGGGATACGCAAAATTGAGCCTTGATGATTATATCGGGGCAGAAGAAGATTATGATCGGTCCATAGGTTTTTCACCTTTCCGTGCTGAAGTTTTCGTAAACCGTGCAATCGTAAGATGTGAACGGCTCAACTACGCCGGAGCGTTTGAAGATCTTTCGAGTGCGCAAAAGCTTGACAGCACAAATGCCGATATTTATTTCAACCTTGGCAGGATAAAACTCATCTTAAAAAAATATTACGCCAGTATCAGCGATTGCAATAAGGCCATCCGGCTGGGTTATCAGAACGAAAGCGTCTATCTCCTGAGAGGCAGTTCAGAATGGGGCCTGAAACGAATCGACAACGCCATTTCTGATCTCAAAAAAGCGATTGAAATCAATCCTTCCAATTCCTATGCCTATGTTCAGTTGGGTTCAATATGGCTGGAACAAAATCATGTGGATTCTTCGATCCTTAATTTTGACCACGCGATTAAGCTGGATTCAAATAATGTTTATGCCCTGTTCAACAGGGCGCTCGCCCGTGTTAAAGTTCCTGATCAGGCGGGAGCGCTGGAGGACCTCAACAAAGTCATCCGGCTCTCACCCTATAATTCATATGCCTATTTTAACCGTGCTATTCTTTTCATTGACCGTAATGAAAAAATGAACGCTATCCGTGATTTTACCAATGTAATTAAGCTGAACCCGAAAAACATCGTGAGTTATTACTACCGTGGGATGCTGGAAACAGATCTCAGGGATTACAGCAGCGCCCTAGAAGATTTGGATAAAACTATCGGGCTTTCACCAGAATATGCCGATGCATATTATTCAAGGTTCAAGGTGAAGAGCCAGCTGAAAGACATGAAGGGGGCAAAGGAAGATTATAACAAGGCTTTCGAACTGGGAAAGAAGAGCCATTACAATCCTGACAGCCTGACAACGGAAAAAAAAGATTACCTGCAAAGTCTGGTAAAATTAAGTGGCGATTTTGAAGAAATGAATACGATGAATGGAAAGTTTCAGAATCAACCGGTATCCATTCATCTGATGCCGTTGTTTAATTTCTTTTTTGATAAGGCACCATATGCCCTTCTCCGGTTTTATGACACTTATTCGAAAGAACATTACCACTCGAATATCCATGGGTTTACCACGCATGATGAATTGTTCACGGATTCGTTATGTAGGAAAGGAATTGTCCGGCAAACTCATTTGATCGATTCCGTTTCCAATCAGGCTGATCTTTACCTTAAAAGAGCATCTTATTATGCTGCATTGAATTTGTACAACGAGGCGTTCAGGGATCTTGATTCCTCATTGAAGATGGATACCAGTTATGTCCTGGCCTATTTTATCCGGGGAAATACACGATACGGGTTGATGCGGCTGATGCGTTCACTTGACACCACCCATAATACACTCACCATCAACAAAGATCCGGCAAGATTGGAAAATGGTACCGGAGATTCTGATTCTTCTTACAACTCCATCATTGCGGATTATACCAAAGCACTTAGTCTTGATACGGGTTTTACATTTGCCTGGTACAACCGGGCAATCGTTTTCAGCCGAAAGGGTGAATTCCGGAAAGCTTTGAATGACTTTTCAAAAGCTATTGTGTACATGTCGGATTTTGCAGAGGCTTATTACAACCGTGGATTGATCAGTATCCTGTTGAACGAGTACCTATCGGGTTGCGAGGACCTGAGCCGTGCAGGTGAACTCGGAATCCGCGATGCCTATCGTGTAATCAAGCGAACCTGTTACCGATAACCGATGATTTAACCGGGCGAAATCACTTTTTTTATTAGGTGCTGTTTTGTTGAACAAACTACCGACAAATCCCTGGTTTATACTCATATGTTTTTCGTCCGTTTGGGGATTGTTTTTTGATCGGTTTATCTCAACCTGCGGTATACTATATTCTCAATCAGTGAAAATGGCAGCAAAGAAGCAATGGAAATCCGGATGCTGTTATGGATCTTATAAACAGGTCTGGTTTTCTTTGCTCCGGCGATCCTGTAAATATACTTTGCAACCGTAGACGGTTCAACGGTCTTTCCGATTTCTTTATACGCCAGCGTGGCAAATTTCTCAAATGGCCCGGCCAGCAGAGAATCAGGAACCGGGTTTTTCATTTTCTTTACATTTTCCAGGAAAGGGGTTTTAATGGCGCCCGGCCGGATCATGGTAACATCGATGCCAAGGAACCTCAGTTCCTGGCGTAAGGTCCTGCTGTATCCTTCGAGGGTTTGTTTTGAGATCGGGTAAGTCATGAACGGAATATTGATTTTAACGGCTTCGCTGCTGGTATGGATAATTCGTCCACCCGGTTTTTTCAGGAGAGGAAGAAAGGCCTGGTTTACCCTATAGCTTCCAAATACATTGACCTCAAACATTTCTTTGAAGCGCGTTATTGGTGTTTCGCTCAATGGGAAATAGGAGTCGATTCCTGCATTGTTCACGATCAAGTCCACCTGCTGCTGATCTTTTCGCAATTGTCCTGCAACAGATCCGACTGAATCATCGGAACTTACATCCATGGCTAATCTATTGAGCATTCTATCCACACTTTCGCTTTTCGGGATTTTTTCTTCAAGGTCGGTTGCAATCACATGCCAGCCATTTTTCCTGAATTCATGTGTCAGCGCTTCACCCAATCCCCCCTGTGCACCGGTAATCAGAACTGTTTTTGGAATCATTATCTTACTTGATTTTTATTTTCGATAAAATTAATCCTTTATAATTAGTTATAAGACTCAAATTTATAAGTCGAACAATCCCGGCATTTCGAATATTGTGTTATTTTTGTTTATAAATGGGGTTATATTGTTCAATGCCAAAACCAAAACTATGCGGTGGATCTGTTTATTATTTATGAGCTTGCTTTTATCCGGCGGACTCTTTGCCCAGGATCAAAAGACGATCAAGGAAACCAGAAAAGAAGCTTCTCAACGGAAAAAAGAAGAGAAGAAGGCAAAAATTGAAAACCAGTACAAAATAACGGATAGCCTGCTGGAAGAAAGAAAATTTGTGCTTGAAGCACAGTTCCTGAAAACCAGTAGAGGGGAACGTTTCCCGGTTATTTCAACACTGAATTTCATTTTTGTTGATTCTTTATCGGGTGTGATTCAGGTGGGATCCGTGCAGCGTGTAGGATATAACGGGGTAGGAGGCGTCACGGTGCAGGGAAGGATTTCCAACTGGAAACTCGAAAAGGATGAGAAACAGAAAAACTTCTATCTCATTTTTTCCATTCAGGGAAATATCGATATATATGATGTCAACATGAACATTGATTATGCAGGTTATGCGTATGCCACACTGAACGGGATCAATTCCGGAAAACTGACGTTTGAAGGAAACCTGGTTTCAAAGGAAGAGACCGTGATCTTTAAAGGTCAGACCTGGTAATAAGATTAATAGCGGGTTTCTTCCATTTCATCGAATAATTGATTCAGATAATCATCATTCGCATCCTCGATATTTTGCTGATTCATTTTTTTTGACCGCATATATAATTTTTGAATGACTTTTGTCTGCTTTGGATCCAACCGGACGGTATAGGCATCCTGGTTATGTTTTTCTACCACCCTGAACTTTATTTTTGTATCTGCCGATCTATTGCTGATCTCGATCGCATACCAATTCCCCTCTTCTACCGATTTTACGAATTTATAACGGATCCCGATCGGAACAGCCTTGAGACCTTCTTTGGCCATGTCTTTGGTCAGGAGCTTTTTGTAAATGGTATCCGACCATTCGCCCTTTCCCTTGGGAAAATTAAAAGTCTGACCGTTCACCTGCTGCCCATCTGCCTGGGAGAAAGCCATCATACTAAGTGTAACAGAGAGAAGAAACAGGATTGTTTTCATCTTTTAAGAATTTTGTTGAATGTCGTTTCCATTTCATTTAAGGGTACAAAAGTAGTATTAAAACGCTCGAGTATCTATTATTTCCCCCATGGACGTTTGGCCGGGGCTTTAGGTTTATGAGATGGTTTAGGTTTTCTAGGTTTTTTCTGTTTGGGCGGTTTTGGGGGTTTCGAAGGTAACCTACGTTTTTGAATCTCTGTTTTGGGAATAATTCTTGCCGAGGCCAGGTTGATTCCCGGGAAATAACTGATGAAAAACACGAAAACCAGTCCAAAGATCAGTCTTTTCATTGTCTTACAATTTTTATCAAAGATAAGGATTTTCAAAGGGATTAGTTATATTTTTACTGATGATATCCGGTTATGCCCGAAATCTCTATATAACAGAAATCATCAGAACCTGAAATAAATGAACGGACTGAACCCTGTAGCATTAATATTCGCTTCACAGATGATGAGCAGCAGGATCGACAGGAGGGTCATAATGATCAGGATCGTATTGGAAGGTGAATGGTAAATCCGATTGATCCATTGTTCAATTTTCTTATACCCACTCCAGAAAGAAAAGATCACCGCAATGACAAGGACCGTCCAGAATTTCGGATGAAGCCAGATGTCGTTGATCCCTCCGGAGAAAGAGAACATCTTCACCAGAAATATTGCAGCCATGTGCAGGGAAGCTGAACGGAAGATCACCCATCCGATCGTGAGCAGGAAGAAGGTGATCAATGTTGCCGGCGCCTTCTTTATCTTTTTGAGAAAACGCAACAAGAATAGCCGGTCACATATCAGGAAGATTCCCTGGTATATACCCCATGCAATAAAGGTCCAAGCAGCGCCATGCCAGAGCCCACAAAGGAAAAAAGTCACTGAAGTGGCGATGAGGTATATTACTTTGTCGGCCCGGATACCATAATATTGTTCTTTGGGAAGTTTCCTTACAGGTGCCTGAAATGCATTCGCAAGGAGTTGGCCATGAGTGTTGTAAACGGGGATCGACGACGTAAGTGGAGCGTTCTGGCTGGCTTGCAGT
>JBEKST010000060.1:0-12896 GCA_049516815.1 Bacteroidales bacterium
AACGCAAAACATCGTTATTCCGGACCCGCCGCAGTACGAAACTCCTTTTGCAGATATACCGGCCACATCCAATATTATTATGTATGAAATCAATGAACGGGCATTCAGTAGTCCAGGCACTTTTGCAGGTATTTTACCACGATTGGATTCCATCAAAGATCTGGGTGTGAATGTGATCTGGCTTATGCCGATTCACCCCATTGGTGTTATTAAAAGCATTAATTCACCTTATTGTGTTAAAAACTACCGGGAAGTTAACTCAGAGTATGGCAACCTTGAAGACCTGCGCACACTGGTAAGGGAAGCCCATAAACGCAAAATGGGCGTGATTCTCGACTGGGTGGCCAATCATACTTCCTGGGACAACGCCTGGATTCAAAACAAATCCTGGTACACACATGACGGACAAGGAAATATCATTTCTCCTCCGGGCACGACCTGGACAGATGTTGCAGATCTCAACTATGACAATTCTGATATGCGGCTAGAGATGATCCGATGTATGAAATACTGGCTCCTGACAGCGAATGTCGATGGGTTCAGGTGCGATGCTGCGGATTATGTACCATTTTCATTCTGGAGACAGGCGATTGATTCAATTAAAAAGATCCCCAACCGGAAACTTATACTGCTGGCGGAAGGCGCCCGGAGCGATCATTTTACTGCCGGCTTTCAAATGAATTTCGGATGGGATTTTTTCAATACGAATAAAAATGTTTTCAGAAATAATCAGTCCGCAAGTGTTTATTACCTGACAAATCAGAGTGAATACAGCAACATCCCGGCCGGTTCGCAGAAGCTTCGCTTTACTTCCAACCACGATGAGGACGCATGGGACGATACCCCCTTGGGGCTGTTTGGTGGTAAAACCGCATCCATGTCGGCATTTATCATTTCGGCGTACCTGGGTGGGGTACCTTTGATCTATAACGGACAGGAAGTCGGTTGTCCGGTCAAATTGCCAATGTTCAGCCGTTCTCCAATTAACTGGACTACAAATCCCGACATGGTAAAAGAGTACAAGTGGCTTATGCAACTTCGCACTTCGCATGCTGCACTGCGAACCGGCGACTTGGAATGTTATCCTGACAGTAATGTTGTTGCTGTCGAACGACAGGTTTCCGGTGATGAACTTTTATTTTTTGTCAATACGCGCAATACATCGACAAGTTTTACCCTCCCGGGAAATATAAAAAATACGACCTGGCAAAATGCATCGGATGGTGCAACTGTTGTTCTGGATAGCCTGGTGAATTTAAATGCTTATGAATATCTTATCCTGGTAAAATGAGCTGATGAATTGGCGAACTGGCGAGCTGATGAGTTAATAAGTTCTATAATATAGTACAAAACTTCTGAGCATCCTACCTGGCAGAATTCATAAGGTTTTTCTATGTTTGCGGTCTAAATCTCAATCATGCTGAAATAATTTCTTGCACGGCAAATGGTGAAACGCAACAAGAGCCGCCAGTTCCCTGTTGAAATTCCCGAAAAGAAACATGTGGATCTCATCCAGACTTTTCCAAACGACAGTTCATACTTCTATGAAGGGGACAGAGAAGGAAATGCATTATTGGGATTCCGGCAGTAGTTGGGGCAAACTCACCACTTCACTATTTCACCAATTTACTTATCTGCCCGTCCGCTTGTCCACTAATTTTACTTCAGAAATCTTTCCCTTAGCAACCCTGGCTCTGCCTTTAATTCGCGGAAAACAAAGTTTTCCAGGTTACCGTATCGTTCATGGATGGCTGAGAATGCAGCATCAAGGTACTCCTGGCGAACCTCGAGCATGGGACGCATGAGTTCTCCATTGTGTCCGTCAGAATTCAATATCCCGATGATCTCGCGGGCATGAGCCTGCGCAAAGATGTTCGTCCGGAAATAATCATTGAGAATCTCCTCCGTTCCTACCCCAAGAGCTGTAAGAAGAAAGATCGTTGCAAGGCCAGTACGGTCTTTCCCTGCAGAGCATTGAAATACCAATGGAACATTCGGGTTATGGGCGACCTCATAAAGGAACTGACGGAATTCTGCAGTATAATGAAGGATAATCCTTTTATATTCATCAATCAGCAGGTGCTTTAAACCTTCTTCATTGTTCTCCTCGATAAATTTTGCGGAAAGATCGCGGGGCGCATCATAAATAGGAAGGTGTATTATTTCCTTTACACCGGGAATTTCCCGGTTTGGCCGTTTTTCATATTCCCTGGGTGAGCGAAAATCGATGATCATTGCAAGACCTAGATGTGTAATGGTTTTTATGTCTTCGTCTGTTATGGAATGGAGTTCGCCGCTGCGAAAAAGCAGGCCAAGTCGGATCAATCTGCCGTCTATGGCAGGTATCCCGCCCAAATCACGAAAATTGTGCTGCCCGGAAAGAACCGGGATAAATGCATTACTTAATAAAGTGCTCATAGGATTGCAAAAATATGGTAATTTTACATGATCAATATTAAATCACGATGAAACTATCCGTTAAATACATTGTCCTCCTTATAACCTGTTTTTTCTCGATGGTTATTGGCGCAAGTATAATACTGTCACAGGTAAAACCAACAGCACTCCGCCTGCGGCAACCTGTCGACACCGTCGGATACGCGTCACATGCCTGGCAGATGGATTCGGTTATGAGCCGGATCCCGCGGCTGAACAGACATGTTCAGGGCATGTCATTCAATTATTCTGGTGCAGGTTCTCCCGTTTTTCAGAAAGCTGCCATCTGTCCACACGATGATTATGTCTATGCAGGGTGGCTCTATCCTGAGGTACTGAAAAACATCCGCGCAAACACTATCATTTTATTCGGTGTTGCCCATAAAGCGAAGAAATTCAATGTTGAAAACCATCTTGTATTTGATACTTTTGATGAATGGAAGGAACCCTATGGGAACATCAACGTTTCTGATCTTCGTAAAGAGATCATGAAAACCCTTCCCGTGGAATCTTACCTGGTTCACGACAGTCTCCAGCAAGCAGAACATTCGGTAGAGGGGATCATTCCGTTTCTCCAGTATTACAACCGCAAGATCCGGATCATTTCCATTCTTGTACCTTATATGTCGTATGAAAAGATGAATCAGCTTTCGGAACAACTTGCAAAGGGGATCGGAAAAGTGTTGAAGGAAAAAGGCTTGAAATGGGGAAGGGATGTGGCTTTTGTGATGTCGACTGATGCCGTTCATTACGGGGATGAAGATTGGGGCGGATCTAACTATGCATTCTATGGTTGTGATGACAAAGGATTTCATGAAGCAAAAGAACACGAAATGGAAATCATAAACGGGACTCTTTGCGGAACGATGAGCCTGGAAAAAGCAAGAAAATTCACACAATATACACTTAAGGAAGAAGATTACAAAGCTTATAAATGGACCTGGTGCGGAAGATACTCCGTTCCATTTGGATTGCTTACCATCATGAAGATGCAGGCTGCAGCATCCGGTAAACCCTTGCAGGGACTCTTTATCGGCTATGGTACATCCCTGGATGAGCCCCGGATTAAGGTCAGTGATATCGGGATGGGAAAGACTGCCGGTGCGACTATGCATCATTGGGTTGGGTATGCCGGCATCAGCTATTATTAATTTCGAAAAAGCCATCATCTGGCATTCCGCCAGGACTTGCCCGGTTTTACTCAGCCTCCATCCAGACCTGATAAAAACCATCCGGATGAATTTCCACGAAGACTGATCAGCCGAGGTAAGCTTTCAGCAATTTACTACGGGATGAATGTTTCAGTCTCCGCAATGCTTTTTCCTTGATCTGTCTCACCCTTTCCCTGGTAAGATCGAACATATCGCCGATTTCTTCGAGGGTATAATTGTGTGGAACACCGATCCCATAGAAGAGATTGATGATTTCCCGTTCCTTCTCTGCAAGTGTGGAAAGTGACCGCTGAATTTCTCTTGCCAGCGATTCCCTGATCAGATCTTCATCTGTGCCTGGTGCATCTTCCGACACAAAGACATCAAGGAACCGAAGGTCATCGTCCTGGTCGAGAGGAGCATCCATTGAGATGGTCCGTGTGGAGATCCGAAGTGTCTCTTCTACCTTATTTTGAGAGATCTCCATTTCTGTGGCGATCTCATCAGCAGATGGAGGCCTCTCGAACCGCTGTTCCAAACGGGACGAAACCTTGTTCATCTTGCTCAGGGAGCCCACCTGGTTCAACGGTAACCTAACGATCCTGGATTGTTCGGCAAGTGCCTGCAAGATCGATTGCCGGATCCACCAGACTGCGTATGAAATAAATTTGAATCCACGGGTTTCGTCAAAACGGCGGGCCGCCTTGATCAGTCCCAGGTTTCCTTCATTGATCAAGTCAGGAAGGCTAAGACCCTGGTTCTGGTATTGCTTGGCAACAGATACGACAAAACGCAGGTTTGCCTTGCAGAGTTTCTCAAGGGCTTGCTGGTCACCGGCACGGATCCGCTGGGCCAATTGAACTTCTTCATCGGTAGTGATCAGTTCTTCCTTACCGATATCCTGAAGATACTTATCCAGTGAAGCAGTTTCCCGGTTGGTTATTGATTTGGATATTTTTAATTGTCTCATTATAATTCACTCCTATAGTCCTATGCCATAATACGCCCTCATGCCATTGGGGTAAAGTCCCTCGATGAGTACGCCTCCTTTCTTCGATGTAAAAGCTTCCTTGAGGTCCTGCGTAGAATGGACAGGTTGTTTATCAATTGTAATTACTATAAAACCTTCCCTGATGCCGGAATTTCTCAGCAAACCGTTATCGAGATGAACGATCTTGTACCCATCGTCGATCCTGAAACGTTGTTTTTCGTTATTGGTGATGTGCTGGAAGGTCGCACCATGAATAATGATCTGGTCATTTTTCGCAGAGCCCAGGCTTTCATTTTCGTTGAGAAGGGTCAATGTCAGATCCATTTGTTTGCCGTCACGGTAAACAGTAAGGCTTAGTTTGTCACCGGGGTTATGCTGGCTGATGATCTCCTGGAGTTCCGATTTGCTGTCAACCGGCATCCCCTGCATCTGGAGGATCACATCGCCCTTTTTCATCCCTGCTTTTTCCGCTGCCCCGCCTTCAACCACTTCCTGAACATATACGCCCTTGACAGATGGCAGGTCATTATCTTTTGCAAACTGGTCGTCAATCTCCTTATATCGTATCCCGAGAAATCCCTTCTGGATCTTTCCGAATTTCATAAAGTCATCCACAACTTTTTTCACAATGTTCACAGGGATGGCGAAGGAGTACCCTACATAATTCCCGGTGCCGGAAGCAATGGCTGCATTGATGCCAATAAGCTGTCCCTTTAGGTTAACCAAGGCGCCTCCGCTGTTACCAGGATTTACGGCAGCATCGGTCTGGATGAAAGATTCGACCGTGCCCTGGGAACCCAGAATGTTGATGTCCCTGGCTTTGGCACTTACAATACCGGCTGTGACCGTCGAAGTAAGGTTAAACGGATTCCCCACTGCCAGCACCCATTCCCCTAATCTTACTTCATCCGAGTTTCCGTAAGTAAGAAAAGGAAGACCTTTCTCCTCAATCTTGATCAATGCCAGGTCGGTGCTGGCATCGGTACCGATGATAGTTGCCTTATAGACGCGTTTATCGTTGAGTGTCACAGTGATATTATCCGCATCCTGAACCACATGGTTATTCGTAACGATAAAGCCCTCCGAATCGATGATCACGCCTGAGCCCATGGCTTCAATTGCCTGGTTGGGTATCCCTTGTCCGAAGTTAAAGAAATTAAAAAAATCATCATAAACATCACTTTTCCTTTGGAATTGAGTCTTGATATGAACAACTGCCTGTACTGAATTGGCTGCAGCCGTCTCAAAATCCGGTTCATTAAACGGGGTGCCCGGTATATAATTCACAGGCCGTAACGAAATTTGTTGTCCTGCAGGATAAGAATAGTAATGTGGTTTCTTCTCCATTAATTTGTAAGCTCCTAAAGCAACGGCACCTCCTACCAATGCTACCAGAAAAATACCAATCAATCGTTTCATACTGTTACTTCTTTTTTTAGGTTATTTAATGTTGATCAGAAAACGGTTCGTGTTTTTCATTAGTATATTCTACCAATGTTAAATTTTGTTAACATTTCGTGTTTTTTTGCAATCGGCTGATTACTTTTTCCTTTGTGACCGATTAATGACATGGACTCTGTTCTTAAATTCCTGATACCCGATTTTATTACAATCTTATAATACCTTTTAAATCACTGGTAATTTCATTTATATGAGAATGCTTTTTCCTGTTTTTTTTCTCCTGTTCCCTCTTTTTTTCATCTGTCAAAAAGTGACAGAAAGACAGTATGGCGGCATTTCCGAAAACTATGCCAAGGTAGATACAACATTAAAAAAGAGTCAAATTGTCAGGCTTGTTTTTTATAACCTTGAAAATCTTTATGATCCATATGATGATACAACGAGACTTGATGATGAATTCACTTCGAAAGGAATAAAAAGATGGACCTTCAGCAGATTTCTCGTGAAGCTTGATCACCTTGCGAAGATTTTTATTGCCATCGGAGGATGGGAACCGCCTGCGATGATCGGGATTTGTGAAGTGGAGAATCGCTATGTGCTGAACAAGATGATTTATGAAACTCCGCTGAAGAAGTACAAATACAGATTCATTCATTACGAATCGGCAGATGCCCGTGGAATTGATGTGGCATTTCTCTATCGTCCTGAATTATTCAAAGTGGTATTCTCAAGAAATATCAGCATTCACTTTCCTTCTGATTCATTGATGCGGACACGGGATATTCTTTACATAAAAGGAGTTGTTTTTAATACAGATACGGTGCATATTTTCGTCAACCATTGGCCTTCCCGCATAGGGGGATTCACGAAAAGCGTCCCGAAACGCAGGCTGGTAGCCCAGACATTACGATCAGCTCTCGATTCTCTTCAACAGAACCGGGTGAACCCTAACATCATCATCATGGGCGATTTTAATGATGAACCTGACCAGCCGGCAATCTGTGAAGTGCTCAAAGCAGAGGCTTATTCTGCCCAAATCCAACCTGCAAGCATTGTAAATCTTATGCTGCCATTGATGAACAATGTTAATGAAGGAACACATAAATTCCAGGGCAAATGGGCTATTCTTGATCAGTTCATGGTTTCAGGGAATATTTTGATGAAAGGGAATGATTTGCAAACCTCATCAGGATCTGTCCATATTTTCCATGCATCATTCATGATGGAAGAGGATGAGCGGTTCCTGGGAGGGAAACCGTTCCGGACTTATTCTGGTCCAAGGTATATGGGTGGTTTTTCTGATCATTTGCCGGTTTACTTAGATGTTTGGAATAGTAGTCAATAATATGAATTACCCCGTGCTTCAGAAGTTTTCAATCATCACCTTGATTCTTCTTATGATCAGTATTTTATTTATGATCAGTTCATCGGGGAACAATCAGTTCATTCTTTTCACGGTTATAAATAAATAATGAGGAATTAGTAATGCCTGGAAATGATTAATGAGTAATTCTGGAATTAATAATGTCAATAATGATGACTAGCTCCAAACCCCGGCAATCTTCGTCCCGCAAAACTTACAGGCAGAATCTTTGATGTAATTGTTGAGAATCGTAAAACCTCTCCTTTCCACAACCGCCTTTTTACATTTTGGACAATAGGTGTTTTCCGCAGGAGAACCCGGAACATTGCCGATATAAACATATTTTATCCCGGCTTTCAGTGCGATATCCCGTGCTTTTTCGAGGATATCAAGGGGAGTATAAGGAAGACCTTTCAGCTTATACAACGGGAAGAACCTGCTGAAGGACAGAGGTGTTTCCACGAAGCCTGATTTTGCCAGCCAATCACACATCTGCGTGATCATATCCAGTTTATCAGTCCAGCCAGGAACAATCAGATTGATGATCTCCAGCCAGACTCCCTCTTCCTTAATAATTTTTAATGAATTCATCACCGGTTGTAAGGAACCGCCGTTCAGTTTTTCATAGATCTCCTCGTTGAATCCTTTGAGGTTCATGCTAGCCGCATCAAGGTATTTACAAAGGTCGCGTAAAGGTTTTTCGTTAATGAACCCGTTGGATACCAGCAGGTTTTTCAACCCTCTTGCCCTGACAAGCTTAGCAGTATCGAACATATACTCATAAAATGCAATTGGTTCAGCATAGGTATAAGCAACCGACCTGCAGCCATTCTGAACCGCTTCTTCCATCACTTTTACCGGCATCAGGTCTATATTTGCCGTATTTCTCGGACTTTCCTGGGAAATCTCCCAGTTCTGGCAGTTCAGACAGGCGAAAGTACATCCCGCAGTGGAAATAGAAAAACTTTGGGAGGAAGGAAGAAAATGAAACAAAGGTTTTTTCTCAATAGGATCGACATGCACAGAACAAGGATTTCCGTATGCGATGGTATATAGTTTTCCATTCTTAACCATATGGGTGCGGCAAAGGCTATCCTGTCCTTCCCTGAGCTGGCAGTTGTTCGGACAAATCTGACACTTAACACCTCTTGCCGTCTGAACGGAATAAGGAGATTCGTGCGTATATTTTCCCATGTCAGCAACCGGCTCAGAGGAAAAATCCCTCTCTTCATTGATCATCCCTTTTGCCAGCGCCCTGGCTGTACCCACACTTGCAGCAGCAGCTCCAAGTCCTAAAACACTATAGCGCAAAAAATCCCGTTTTGACATTTTTTTTGCCATCTTATTACTGAAAAAATTGTTATTTATTTTCTGTCCGCTTAAAAAGATTCGAAGTTTTCCGACCCTAAAGTTACAACTTTTTCTGCCCGAAATAAAGAAATCCTGCACTAAAAAGATTCATTGCAACCATGATCAGGCTGGAAACTACAAAACCCAGAAAAGGAAGCAGCAACAAGGTTGTGATGATCGCCCCTATGGCTGATCCGAAAAGGTCAGCAGAATAATTTAAAGAAGTTCTTAATGTGATATCCTTGCTGCCAATGGCTGATGCCAGCGAAAACTCCAGGCCGATTATGAAAGAAAGGATCAAGGTCAGGAAGATAAATACAACCTGTACCATTATAACAGGTATTCCGGGCAGGTTCAGCGCCAGGATGATAAAAGGAAAACCAAGGGAAAATAACGCCAGGCTGACCTGGATGTGAATGTATTTTTTTTCGGTAGGAACAGGAATCATAGCGTTAAATGAAAAGGCGCCAAGGGCAAGTCCTGCCATGAACAAGGCAAGGATGATCCCGGTTGCAAGGAAAACATACCCATAAATGACCTGGAACGAAACCAAAATCAACAGTTCGAGGGATGAAGCTGTAAAACCGCCAGTAAAAAGTCCCAGGCTGATCCTGTTCAGACTTATCAAGACGAAGAAAAGCAACACCATGATCACGATCCCGACTGCCAGCATGTTCCATTCAAACATGGAAGTCCAGTACCGCAACTGCTGAAAAAAGGCCACTGGTTTGAAATCGCTGTTCACCTTTGCATTTTTATCCAGGTGCGAATGGATATATTCACTTCGTTCTTTCAGCGAATTTTCATCCAGGTACCAGGAATTCACATAGATATTGGAGATACCGCGACCGGCAATCATTGATGCGATCTCCGGAGACAGGGTGCTGTCGGAAGCGAGGAAATAGTTTTTCTGTCCCGGAAGGATCAGCACATTCCGAAACCGGGTTTTCATGGTTTGAACCAATGTTGAATTCGTCTGGGCAGCTGATTTGCTCACATAATCCGATGTAGTGGGCAAACTTTCACAAACAACGGCGCCAGGAGTGAGCACCTGTTTCAGTTCCATGAAAAATTCACGGGAATAAAAACGGTTAATTAGAAGTGTGGAAGGTTCGGGCAGGTTTACCAGAACGACATCATATTTTTCTTTGGTTTGCCGGATAAAACGCCGTGCATCCCCCTGAATAATATGAATCCTTTTATCATCAAGGATCTTGGAATACCTTCGCCCAAGCTTGATCAACCCGGGATCGAGTTCGACATAATCGATCCTGATGGTATGGTATTTCAGGATTTCAGTGACTGTGCCGGAAATTCCCCCGGAAACCAGTAATATTTTCTTTGGGCAGGGATGCTGAATCATGGCAAAATGAACGGACTCTTCATTCACGATTTCATTGTTAGAAGAAAAGAGCAGCAGCCCGTTTTCGAAATAATTGAGCTGACCAGCATTCATGGTTACATCCAGTTTCCCATAGAAAGTATTTTTATGGAAGATCAGATGTTGTCCTGGATAATACAGTTTCCCCGTATACGTGTCAAGATCTGCAAAAAAAGGAAGCACCATAAAAATCAAGCATACCGGGACCATGATGATCTTTTGTAACCTGATCCCGCAAGTAATGGAAAAGAGTATGCAAACAAGCAGGTTGATGACCAGCAGGATTCGAAGTCCATCAAACATCCCGGAAAAATTCAGAAAATAAATATTTACCAATAATCCAGCGAACATTCCACCCGCCGATTCAATAGCGTAGGAACCGGAGGTGGCTCTTTTTCCTATCATTTCTGACAATTCATGGACATAGGCAATAAACAGGAATCCGTTGAGCAGGCAGAATGGCAGCTGGAAAAGGAACATGGAACGGATAACGGGGATGAGTCCGGGTACACTTCCCGAGGGGAGGGAGATTGCTTTCCATAGATCGAGCTTCAACAGCATCAGTATCGGAAGAAGGGAGAACAGGAATTGCAGGAATAGGAGAAAAGGGATCTTACCTCTCATCCTTCCGAAGAACCGGCCGATATATGCACCAGCGCCGGTGAGCAACATCCAGTTCGCCATGACGATGCCGATGACAAGTTCATTGCCGTTCAATACAGAGAAGCATTCACGGATAAGGAAAACCTGTGTGGCAAGCGAAGAAAACCCAAGGGTGAATAAAGAAATCCGCAAAGTATTTTCAAATTTGCTCGTCATACACTAACTTTGTAGAGAAGTACCAAAGTTATGAAAAAAATGCAAAAAATTCAATCCTGGTTTTGGCTGGTTCTCATCTTTGTTTTGGTTGAATCCGGCTGCCGTTCGCAGGAAAGTAAAACAATCCCGACCATGGTCGACCGGCCGATGGCCGTTGCGGGAAGTTTTTATCCGTCTGATCCGGCAGAACTCCGGGCGTTGCTGGGTAACCTGTTCTCAAAAGCAAAACCTGCATCCGCCAAAGATGTCATTGCCATCATTTGCCCGCATGCGGGTTATGAGTTTTCGGGAACTGTTGCAGCCAGCAGTTACAACCAGCTTGATCCCGGGAAACAATACGATAATGTTTTCATCATCGGATCGAGTCATCATGTGGCCTTTATGGGAGCTTCTATTTACAATGTAGGCAATTACCAGACGCCACTGGGAAAGGTCAAGGTGAACATCGATCTTGCAAATAAACTGATCAAAGAAAATGCAGTATTCTCCTATAACCCGGATGCCGACCGGATTGAACATTGCATCGAGGTTCAGGTGCCGTTTCTGCAGTATTACCTGAAGAAAAGTTTTACCCTGGTTCCGATCATTTTGGGGACGCAATCGACCGAATCGTGCAGGAAGATTGCCTGGGCGCTGAAACCTTACCTGAATGGAAATAACCTGTTTGTGATCAGCAGTGATTTTTCACACTATCCACCTTACAATGATGCTCTGGTCGTGGATAAAAGCACCTGTGACGCTATCCTCACCAATCAACCGGACCGGCTACTCAGCACCTTAAAAGCGAATGAAGAAAAGAATGTAACGAACCTTGCGACCAGTCTGTGCGGATGGACATCGGTGCTTACATTGCTCTATATGACGGAAGGGGACCCTGGTATTGCAATGACTCCGGTTTATTATCAGAACTCAGGCGATTCGAAATATAATGATAAAAGCCAGGTTGTCGGATACTGGTCGATTGCGCTCTCAAAGAAGGAAAAACCAATCCCGTCTTCTCCCGGTTTTAATCTCACCGACAAAGACAAGAAAGAACTGCTGAAGATCGCCCGTACGACCTTTGAGCAATATATTCGTTTCAATAAAACACCAGAAATTAATTCATCAGGGTTTTCGGAAACCTTGAAGACACCGGCGGGGGCATTCGTGACATTGCATGAAAATGGCGATCTTCGCGGCTGCGTCGGACTTTTTACTCCAACGGAACCGCTGTATAAGGTAGTCCAGGAAATGGCAATTGCCGCATCTACTCAGGATAACCGTTTTCCTCAGGTAAATCCAACAGAAATTGGGAAGATCTCAATCGAGATCTCTGTTCTTACACCCTTGAAAAAAATTCATTCCACCAATGAGATCGTTTTGGGGAAAAATGGGATTTATATCAAGAAAGGATACCGTTCAGGGACATTTCTTCCCCAGGTGGCCAATGAGACAGGATGGACTATAGAAGATTTCCTTGGACATTGTGCACGCGACAAAGCAGGATTGGGGTGGGACGGCTGGAAAGATGCAGATCTTTATACCTATGAGGCGATAGTATTCTCTGAGTAGGATCCTATCTGTTGCAAAGATTGACAAAATCACAGTTTTCGCATCTTTTCACATCTTCCGTCTGCATAAATGGAATGCTGAAGTCATAAACTTCTTTCAGGATCTCTTTCAGTATCTTTTCAAATTCGGCCAGATCCTTTTCCCCGAGCAGCGATCCATTCTTTTCTGCGGAGGAAAGGGACGGCACCTGAATGTATCCTTCATTCAGTTTCCGCAAAGAGATGATACCGGCTCTGATATTTACCTCTTTTTCACTTCTTCCATGCCGGAAAAGATATGCATAGGTGTATAGCTGCACAATTTTTCCCAGGTCAGAATCTTCTTTGAGTTCGCTCCAATCAGAGAACTTCAGTGCTGAAGGAGAAACGCTCCCGCTTCCTGGCGCTCCCTCGACGCAGCCGTCCTGCAGGAGGTCGTGCTCCGCGGCAGTCTCGGCGTCGAGCAGCAGAGCGC
>JBEKST010000061.1:0-12878 GCA_049516815.1 Bacteroidales bacterium
AACCGGTCTTCTTTTTGAATAGACAACCCGGTCTTGACAAGATATTTAGGCTTATAACCTTCCGAGACGGCATAGGATGAAAAATCTTCCCATCCTTCCTTCGAATAACCCAGCTGGAATTTACGGATATATTCGTCGCGGAAACCACGTTCCTGTAAGTAGGTAAGCCCGATCGCCTTTCCTTCCTCGGTCTCGAAAAGGATTTGTTCAAAATATTTCTGGGCAAATTGATTAATAAGAAACAAGGTTTCCTTCTCATTTTGCTCCTGGATCTTTTCCGGTGTCTGTAATTCTTCCGCGATCTCGATGTGATATCGTTTTGCCAGGAACCGCAATGCTTCCGGATAGGTATAATGCTCATGCTCCATCAGGAAATTCACGGTATTTCCCGCTTTTCCGCATCCGAAGCATTTGTAAATCCCTTTTGCTGGAGATACTGTAAAAGAAGGCGTTTTCTCATTATGAAAAGGACACAGCCCGATGTAGTTCGTCCCTCTTCTTTTCAGGGAAACAAAATCTGCAATGACCTCTTCGATCCGTGCAGCAGAAAAGATATTTGAGATGGTATCGGGAGTGATCACAAAAGTGATTTTTTTCTCAGCTAAGATAACAAAAATCGATTAATTCGACCCAGTAAAATGATGAAAATATCGAAGAGATTTTGTACTTTTATAATCTAAATCCAGGTTATGGACCGTAGAGAATTCTTCAAAAAAAGCCTTATGGCAGGTATTACAGCAGGCGTTGCGATGACCTTCGGTGATTTCAGAAAAGTTTTTGCGGGAAAAGTTCCTCTTCAAAAAGCACCCGGACCTTTTGACCTTGTAGCGGTCAAAGACGGTGAGCCAGTTCAGATGTTCGACAAAGCCATAGAGTCACTCGGGGGAATGAAAAATTTTGTGAAAAAAAACCAAACAGTTGTAGTTAAACCCAATATCGGATGGGATACTTCTCCACAACGTGGCGCGAACACTAATCCCAACCTGGTCAAACGGATCATAGAACAATGTTATAACGCCGGGGCGAAAACAGTTTATGTTTTCGACAACACCTGCGATAGCTGGAGCAAATGTTATGAGAACAGTGGAATCCAGAAAGTGGTAAAAGATGCCGGAGGAAAACTCGTTCCTGCCAATTCAGAAAGTAATTATCAGGAGGTAGAGGTGAAAAATGGCAAAAAACTAAAAAAAGTCAAAATTCATGAATTAATCCTCAGCTCGGATGTCTTCATTAATGTTCCTGTACTGAAAAACCACGGATCAACAGTGATCACGGCTGCGATGAAAAATAATATGGGAATCGTGTGGGATCGCGGGTTCTGGCACCGTAACAACCTGAACCAATGCATCGCCGATTTTGCAGGATATCGTAAACCAGACCTGAACGTAGTGGATGCTTACCGGGTAATAACGAGACACGGTCCCCGGGGAGTATCGGAAGAAGATGTTGTACTGATGAAATCACTACTACTTTCAAAAGAGATTGTTGCAGTGGATGCTGCTGCTGCCAAGTTGTTTGGAGCCGAACCTGCAAATGTCCCCTACATCAAGATTGCCCATGAGGCCGGAGTTGGCACCATGGATCTGACAAAGCTGTCCATCAACCGGATTAAAATGTAAAAACATGCAGCTTCCTTTTCTGAAAAAGATCAGAATTGTTGTTTCGCTGATCTTTTTTATTGTTACACTATTCGTATTTGTTGATTTTACAGGGCTGGTTTCCACACGGCTGATCAGGGCATTATTATATCTTCAGTTTATTCCATCTTTCATTAAATTTATAGATACGATTTCCATTGCAGCTGCAGGATTTCTCTTTATCCTTATTTTAACTATTTTCTTTGGCAGGGTTTATTGTTCGACAGTTTGCCCGTTGGGGACATTGCAGGATATCTTCACGCGGGTATCCAAAAAATTTCACATCAAAAAATATATTAAATTCTCTAAACCGCAAAACTGGATTCGTTACACGATATTGGGAATCCTGGTACTGGTCTTGTGTTTTTCTTCAATTTTTTTGGTAAATCTGCTGGATCCATACAGTCTGGCGGGAAAGATTTTTACCAACCTTTTCCGGCCAATATATTACATAGGAAATAATCTTCTTTCAAGAATTTTTCAATTATTCGATTCCTATACCGTTTATTCAGTTCCAATTAACATTTTTTCCTGGCCCCCGGTTCTTTTTTCGTTTTCCTTTCTGATTATGATTGTTTTACTTTCGATCTATAAGGGAAGATGGTACTGTAATACCCTATGTCCTGTTGGTACACTGCTGGGTTTTATTTCCCGTTTTTCCATTTTTCAGATCAGGATGGATGAAAGCCCTTGCAATTCCTGCGGACTTTGTGCAAAAGAATGCAAAGCAGGATGCATCGATTTTAAAAAGAAAAAAGTGGATTTTTCACGTTGCGTTGCCTGCTATGATTGCTTTAAAGCTTGTCCTGAAGATGGAATAGGATACAGATACAGCCTGCTGGCAAAAGGTTCACGCAAAGAACGCAAAGAAAAAGCAAAAAACGCGAAAGCTTTGTACACAATACCTGATGCCTTGCGACCTTTGCATAATCTTGGCGCTCTTTGCGTTAAAAAAAACAATTCCACAGATCTTTCACGACGGAACTTTTTCAAGACAACCATTCTTGGAACCACTGCCATTTTATCTGCAAAAACTTTAATCGGTAGAAATAAAGAACAAAAAGGAATCAGCGCTATTCCAGTCACCCCACCAGGCTCAGTCAGCATTTGGCATTATACGTCCAAGTGTACCGCCTGCCACTTATGCGTAAGCGCATGCCCAACCCGGGTACTTCAGCCTACTTTCCTGGAATTCGGATGGTCAGGAATATTCCAACCAAAAATGAATTATCATGCCGAATATTGTAACTTTGAATGTGTGAAATGTTCGGAAGTTTGTCCGACGGGCGCCATTCTTCCCCTATCGAAAGAACAAAAATCAACTTTGCAGATCGGAACCTCAAAATTCATAAAGAACATATGCATTGTCGTTACCAAACATACCACTTGTGGCGCCTGTTCGGAACGTTGCCCGACCAAAGCGGTTGAAATGATACAATACCTTGGAGATCTCATGATTCCCAGGGTGGATGAAAAGATCTGTATCGGCTGTGGCGCTTGTGAATATGCTTGCCCGGTCAAACCCGATAAGGCCATCTATGTGGAAGCAAATTCTTATCATCTGAAAGCATTAAAACCAAAAACAAAAATAATCGATAAGAAAAAAACAATAAAACCAACTGACGATTTTCCATTTTAGCTGATGAGTTGATGAACTCACGAGCTCACGAGCTAAATTTTAATTAACATATTCTTTTTTAACTACCTCATCAACTCATCAGTTCGTCAGCTCATCAGCTAACTTATGTACGAAGTCAAAAAATTCAGTTCTAGCGACCAGGATTTAGCAAACCAGGCTTTTGCGATCCGCCATAAAGTGTTTGTGGAAGAAGAGGGAGTTGATCCAAACCTTGAATATAATCATGAAGAAGATGCACATAATTATCTGCTTTTACTGGGTAAAAAAGCAATTGCAACTGCCCGGTGGAGGGAAACAGAAAAAGGAATCAAGCTGGAACGGTTTGCGGTGCTGCCGGCGTTTCGTAACCGGGGTTTGGGAGGGATTATACTGAAGGAGATAATAAACGATGTCATACCGCTTGGGAAGACTATCTACCTGCATTCGCAATTGCGGGCAGTTCCTTTTTATGAAAGGCATGGTTTTGTGAAAGAAGGCGACGTTTTTTATGAAGCCGATATAAGGCATTATTACATGAAATTAAGATTTAATGAGTAATGAGTAATTAAATAATTTTCGAATTTCATAATTAATTTTCTGATGACTCACTGTCTGGATTCCTTGTTCATCCTCACTTTCTTCATGATCGAATAAAGAATTTTTTCCAGTTCGGTACAGTCTTTTGCAATAGAGTCGTATTCCTTATCAGATATGGTCTTCGTGTCGAGCAGCACCTTTAGCCAGAAGTTGGTTTCTCTTGATTCTTTCAGGGAAATTGAGATCTTTGCAGAAAACTCATCCTTTGAGATGGAAACGGTTGCTTCATGAACATTGGCAGCAACGGATGTCCCACTTCTTAACAGCTGATTGATAAGTACCGCCTCCACCTTTTTCTTCCTGAGGAGTCGGGTTAAATTTACAATCCTGACTGCAAAGGCGGAGGACTTTTCAGCAATGATATTGTGTTTCATAGCGATCATTTTTAATTAATAATTATTTATTGTGGGAAATGAGTAATCAGTAATTCTTCAATTATTTAATTCTGTAATTACTCATTACTCATTTGCCACATTATTAAATTACTCCTTAATCGCCTTAACAATCAAAAGGTAATACCAATTTCAGATAAATTTTTCAACAGCTGCAGAAAGAGAATCACTTTCTCTACATTTACATTGTCATCAAAATACAATAATGTATCTTCGTAAAGACAAACAGCCGAATCTTAAATAACATCTCCTAATCCCCCGATATGAAATCACGATTTATACTTTTCGTTTTTCTTCTTTTCTGCCTTACGGGACTGAATGCCCAAACGGGACTTTTCGGTGGGTCGGTGGTCCCTTTCAAACCACAATCTCCGCTGTTCGGGAAGGACATTGTTATACAGGATACATCGGATCGTGATCAACGAAACGTTGCTATATGTTCTGCTTTTAATGGATGGCTTTATGCGGTCTATTCGTATCCTATCGGAATTGAGCAAGCAATTGCTGTATTAAGATCTATTGATAATGGGATAAATTGGGAATTATTGGGTGAGGGAGGTATGATCTTTGCGTCATCAACCACAAGGGTCAATATAATAGCATGTGGCAACAGCATTAATGATCTTAAATTATTTGTTGGATACGTGTATTTTATCGCAACTTTGAATACAGGAGGTGCCTATGTAATAAGATACAAAGCCGAACCATTTGGTTATGAAGATGAACTTTTAAAACAGGATGGGGGAATTATAAAAGATCTCGCACTTTCAAGTGATTATATGTATCCTAGTATTAATTCAAATCCGTATAGCATTGGAGTTTTATATTCAAGAAAAGGAGTAAAAGACACATTAGTTTTTCGGTCTTCCAGCAATGGTGGAATATCACTTGATTCTCGTCATAAAATTGCAACATCTTCAAATTATTTTCACAAAGTAAGTTTGAATTATGGTAGAAGCCCAACATGGAATAGTGGAAGATATTTTGCTGCATGGGAGGAGCAGGATAATGCAAATTCTGTTTCCGGGCATATCTATACATCCCATTCGGAACCGGATTTTAATAGTCCGTTTACTTCCCCAGTACTTTTAGATAGCCTGGATGCATCAACAGCAAACAAGGCCAGTAACCCGGTTATCTCCTGCCAGAATAATGCGGCCGATAATGACAGCTCAAACCTCACAGAAGTTGTACTGTTTGAAAAATATGTAACGGCAACTTCTAAGTATAATATTGCCGGATGTTACAACAAAAAGGCAACGAATTCTAACAATTTCCAGAAATTTACTATCGATGCCTCCATCAACAACAAACTTCAGCCTGATATCTGTTTCAATGCCTTTGATTCCACTTTCATCGTCACCTATTTTGATTCCACAGCACAAAAGCTACCATATTACAAGCACGACTTTAATATGATCAATCCTGATTCCTGGGTTGAACTTTCTGCAGGTTATAATGATTATAATAATCTTGTGGCTCCACATCCGAAAGTGATAATGGATTTCGGAAAACAAATGGGAGCAAACGCCTGGTTAGGGACACGCATTGGAGGGAACGGTGCTGCAATGTTCGATTCGCCATTTACATATTATACAGGCATTCCAACAAATTCACAAAACGATCTTGTTCATTTGATCGGATCATATCCTAACCCATGTAGCACAACAATCAGGATAGCCTTCAAACTAAAGAATGCAGGGAATGTGACCATCGATGTGATGGATATTATGGGGCAAACATTGAGAACGGTCACGGATCAGGTCTATTCGCCAGGCAAACACATAATGCAATACGATGTTTCCAATCTTCCTGATGGGAATTACCTTTACAAATTCAGGTCTGGAGACTTTAATGCTGCTGGGAAGTTTACAGTGGTTAGGTAAGGCTGATACTCTACGGATTTTTAATTTGTAATTAAATAATTATTTATTGGGGGAAATGAGTAATAAGTAATTCTCTAATTATATAATTCTGTAATTACTCATTACTCATTTTCGGGCATTATTTATTAATAATTCCCCAATAAAGCAAAATATGTAGTCGATCCTTAACAACTAATTTTTAGCCCAAAATAACGAATAACTTGTTTTGGGAATAGGATTTGGAATGATTGAAAAAAATAAAAAATAAAATCACTCTCATATTTTCGGAGTAATCTTCTGAAGTTTAATGCTGCTGCGGCCATTAGTGCATTGATCTGGTCGCCCTGAGTGCCTTTCAGGTAATTTCTCATCATTCGGCAATCTGTTTTTAGGTGGCCGATGATAGGTTCAATTGCGGAACGGCTTCGGAATTTCTTTCGGTACCATTGTTTTTGCCAGGTTGTTTTCGCTTTTATTTTACCAGGAATCAAAGCAATAGTATCACCAACGTGTGTAATCCCTCTGTATCCCCTGTCAAGAATCACACGCTTAAAGGTAAGACCGTTGATACGTTTGCATTGATCAAGAGTCGGTTCCAGGGTTTTGCTGTCATGAGGATTACCTGTAAACGTTTGTACTCCCACAATGATATTGCTCTTTGGAAGCATTGCAAAGGATGTCTTGCATCCAAATTCGTATTCTTTGTGAGCTTTTCCCTTGGCAATACATGAGGTATGGGGTTCATGCAGGCTGTAAACATTGTTTTTACTATAGCGGTGCTGGCTTATTACTTGTTTGAACAGTTCTATGTCAGTAGCATATTGTTCGAGTTTCTCTGCAGATAATTTACGTTCGATGTCCCGAATCTGTCTTCCTGCAATTACCCGCAGCTTTTTGAGTGCCTTTCGTGCTTGTTTCTTTCTTTTGGGGTGATGTGAGAAACGCAATTGTAATAATAACTTTTTGATCGTCCAATGGTAGTTCTGCCGAAGATCAATCCCTTCTTTTTCCGCTATTGTATTACACTTTTCTATCACCTTGCGATATAATTTTGAATCCGTTAGAAAAGTTATGTTCTTTTCCTGGGCGGTTGTATCAACGATAACATCTTTGCCCTTGATGTCTTTGCCTTGAAGTTGAACAGAAACAGCAAATATCTTTTCTACTCCTTTTTCCCCAATGCGTTTTCGAAAATGAACCAAATCACTCGGATCACATGGAAACTTCCATTGAAATTCAGCTTCACCACAGAAATACTGAAAATAAGGATCTCTAACCCATTCTGGCATTAAAGTCTCATCTCCAAGGTTATAAATCTGCTTTAAAATCAGCAAGCCAGCCATTAACCGAATTGGTTTGGAAGGTGTACCTGTATGTGAGTATAAATCTGAAAACTCTTTTTCCAACTCATTCCAAGGTATCCGTTCAGTCAAAGTAACCAAGGGATGATCAAGATTGATAAATTCCTTGAGTAAAGGGCGAAAAATGTTCTTTTGGTTCTGATCTGAAGTTTTTCCTATCATATATTTGCAAGATTTCTAACGAAGTTCAACAAAAGCTTGCAAATAATAATGAATTATTTATTCGTTTTATCAACATCATATTGTTGATATTCATACATTTAAGGTGATTTTAAGGATCGACTAATTACTAATTAGATAAACGGAACTTCCTTCCATCCATTGCCTGTCATCAGCCACGTCGATCTAAACCCCAGCTCAATCAATACTTTCCGGGCTTCTTCAAAACCCAGCGACAATTCATCAGGTTTGTGTGCATCGGAAGTGATGGTCACGGGGATATTGCGCAGACGGATCTTTTTCAGAATTTCCGGCCCCGGGAACAAAGTTTCCGAACGTTTTTTATAGATCCCGCGAGTATTCACCTCGATTACGCATCCTGTACCGGCTGCAGCATCCAATGTCTCTTCCACCAGTTTCACATACCAGGGATCTTCTTCCGAAAAAAACCGGCCCTGATTATACATTTTTATCTTATCCATGTGACCTAAAATATCCGGCTTTTGGGTGACGATCATTTCCTGTATCTGCCGGTAATAGTCAGTTACTGCTTTTCTGCTGTCTCCCGAAAAGATTTCTTCCAGTCCCTTATTATAAATCGTTATATTCGGACCATCGATAAACCAGAGCTTTTCTGAATCTTCATTTTTTACAAGATGAACAGAACCGATAAAATAGTCGAAATAATTGTATTTGCGGTAATGGTCAATCGACAGCGAAACGCCGGAAATATAATCAAATTCAAGAGCCAGCAGGATATTAATGCCGGGCGTCGTGCTATTATGGGAATAGGCGTTTTTCAATCCAAGTATGACCTGGATATAATTTTCAAGTTTCCCTTCCCGGATAGCGAAATTATTTTCAAAAGGAACAGAAGCATGATCGGAGAATCCCAGGGTATCAAATCCCTGGTGTATTGCCTCTTTGATATAATCTTCAGGATCGGATGAGCCGTCACTGTAATTGGTATGCGTATGTAGATTAAAAATCAAGTACGAAGTACGATTTACAAAGTACAAATTAACTAATCAGATGAATTCTTGATGATCTTATAAACCTTATCAGCACGTCGGAGAAAAATGTCAACCGGGATGGAACATTGATCACCCTTGGCCGTCTTCTTCACCGGTTTCATGTCGACACGGATCTCGGGGATAATCATATCAATGGACCCGGTAGTAGGGCCCTGGATGTAAATAACATCATCAGGCCTCAGGGACCCTGATTCCATCTGGATCTCAGCAACCATCATCTTCCGGAAATAATTGGTAACTTTCCCCACATATTCTTTCCGTTGTGTGGCTAGCGAACCATGCTGCCTGGCCCAGTCGCCCAAGGTTTGCCCAAGGTAGTAACCATCCCAAAAGCCACGGTTGTAAACCTTTTTCAAACGATTCATCCATCCCGCTACCTTATCGGGTGAATAGGTCCCATCTTCCACAGAATCCACTGCCTCCCTGTAACAAGAAATAACCGTTTTAACATATTCCGGGCTACGGCCACGGCCTTCGATCTTCAAGATGTTGACGCCCGCCGCTAGTATCTTATCAAGGAACCCAATTGTACAAAGATCTTTTGGCGACATGATATATTTATTGTCGACAACCAGTTCAACTTCCCCATCGAGATCAGTGACTTTATAGGGACGACGGCAAAGCTGGTAACAAGCACCCCGGTTAGCCGAGGCATTGCAGTTATCGAGACTTAAGTAACATTTCCCCGAAATTGCCATGCAAAGCGCACCATGAGCAAAAATTTCGATCCTGAGCAGTTTCCCTGACGGGCCGGTGATCTTTTCACGATTAATAGCCCGGGTGATAGCGGAAACCTGCGTCAACTCAAGCTCTCTTGCAGTCACCATCACATCGGCAAACTGTGAATAATATTTTACTGCTGTAAGATTGGAAATGTTGGTCTGGGTGCTCATGTGTACCGGCATCCCAACTGAAACCGCATATTGTATCACGGCCTGGTCGGAAGCAATGATAGCAGTAATTCCGTTTTTCTTTGCTGAATCTATTATTTTACGCATCTCCTTCATTTCTCTGTCATAAATAATAGTATTCAGTGTAAGATAGCTTTGTACATTGTTTTTACGACAGATCCCGGAGATCTTCACCAAGTCGCGGAGCGTAAAATTAATAGATGAACGAGCACGCATGTTCAGAATCCCGATTCCGAAATAAACGGAATCAGCTCCGGCCTGAATAGCTGCAGTCAGGGATTCCCATGAACCGACGGGAGCCGTAATCTCGATCCTGGATTTTGGTGGTTTCATCAGCTACTTCTTGAGTTCCTGCTCAAATATCTCCCGGTCTTTCTTCGACAACGAAGGACAATCAATCAAAACTTTACGCAACTCCCGGTTGAATTTTTTGTTGAATTTCGGATCCTTCGTTTTCTCGCCGTATTTGTCACCAAATTCCTTGTACACGATTGTCATTTCAATCTCCAGTTGATGAGCCCGTAAACGAAGTTTCTGCATGGTGACAGAATCCACTGAATTGACGGCCTTTATCTTGTTCATGATCTCAATGTTCCGGCACATCACATCTCCGACCTTGACAGCATCTTCTTTCAGATCACGGTTACCGCAACCGGAAAAAAGTAACACGAAACCAATAAAAACAGGGAAAAATAAGTTTTTAAAGTTCATAAAATTATAAAATTTGTAAAGTCACAAAGTAAAAAACTCACCAACTCGCCAATTCATCAGCTCATCAGCTTTATATTAAGTTCCTTCAGTTGTTCCTCGCTTATTGAAGAAGGAGTATCAATCATTACGTCTCTTCCGGAATTGTTTTTCGGGAAGGCCATGAAATCACGTATCGATTCGCCTCCGCCAAAAATAGTACACCACCGGTCGAAACCAAAAGCAATACCACCATGGGGAGGGGCTCCATATTCAAATGCATTCATCAGGAACCCAAATTGTTCCTGGGCGAGTTCATCGGTGAAGCCAAGCACCCGGAACATTTTCTTCTGCAGGTCGCGGTTGTGGATACGTATCGATCCGCCGCCAATTTCTATGCCATTGATAACAAGGTCGTAGGAATTGGCCCTTATGGCTGCCGGGTTTGTGTCGAACAAGGGAATGTCCTGCGGTACCGGCGATGTAAACGGATGATGCTTCGCATAGAACCGCTTTGACACCTCATCCCATTCGAGCAACGGGAAGTTTACGACCCAAAGAGGCTTGAAAACCGTAGTATCTATAAGGCCAATCCGTTTTCCCATCTCCAGCCTCAACATTCCGAGTGCGGTCCGGGTTTTTTCTGTTTTCCCGGCCATGATCAGCATCAGGTCGCCAGGTGCAGCAAGAAACTTTTCAGCAAGGATTTTCAAGTCATCCGGTGAATAAAATTTATCAATCGGTGATTTTAAAGTACCATCTGTTCCATAGCGTATATAAATCAAACCCGCAGCACCAACCTGCGGACGCTTAACCCATTCAGTCAATTCATCAAGCTGCTTGCGGGAATATTCGGCACAGCCTGGGGCGTTGATCCCAACGACCAGTTCGGCATTATCAAAAATCTTAAAACCGTGTCCTTTTATGGTTTCATTCAGTTCAATGAGTTTCATCCCGAACCGGATATCCGGCTTGTCGCTACCATAATCGCGCATGGCTGAATCGTAATCTAATCTCGGGAATTCGCCGGGGTCAAGACCCATCATCTCCAGGAACAAGTATTTTGCAAGTCCTTCAAAGGTGGCAAGGATATCATCCCGGGTCACGAATGACATTTCACAATCGATCTGTGAAAATTCCGGTTGGCGGTCGGCACGGAGATCTTCATCGCGAAAGCATTTAACAATCTGGAAATACCGGTCAAAACCAGCAACCATCAATAATTGTTTAAACGTTTGAGGAGATTGAGGAAGTGCGTAAAACTGCCCCGGGTTCATCCTTGAGGGAACAACAAAATCCCGTGCTCCTTCCGGCGTGGATTTAATAAGAACCGGGGTTTCGATCTCGATGAACCCATGTTTGTTCATGTAATTGCGTGTAAGGATGGCCATACGGTGACGCAGTTCGATGTTTTTCCTCACCACGGTCCGGCGAAGATCGAGATAACGGTATTTCATACGAAGTTCTTCACCTCCATCGGTATTATCTTCGATGGTGAATGGCGGGATTTTGGATATATTCAGGATTTCCAATGAATCTACCAGAATCTCTATGTCGCCGGTAGGTATTTTGGTGTTCTTACTGGAACGTTCGGCTACTTTTCCCGATGCTGAGATCACAAATTCACGACCCAATTCTTTCACTTTTGAAAACAAATCAGGCTGACCCTGGATATTGAAAACAAGTTGGGTGATTCCATAACGGTCGCGAAGATCGATAAACGTCATTCCTCCCATTTCGCGGATCCGTTGTATCCAGCCGCAAAGTATCACCGGCTGCCCGACGAACTGCATATTCAATTCCCCGCAGGTATGTGTTCGAAGCATTGTTTCTTAACTTTAATTGCTTACAAATGTATGAAAAAGATGCTGGATACTGGATACTGGATACTGGATGCTGGTTACCAGGTACTTGATCCTTGATTTTCGATCCTTCATCCTCAATTCTCTATCATCTAGTTGCCAACGGATACTCTTAAACCCTCAGAGTGTGCTCCGAATTCCGGAGCATACATGCATTGTACAGTAGTGATTCCATTAGAGTATTCCCCTGCAGCATTCACGACAAGAGGATATTCGAACACCCAGGTTCCTTTTGGTAGATAATCAAAGAAAAAATTCATTGCTACATCCGTTGTAGATTGATAATAACCCAATCCATCCTGGTAGCGATAACCCGACATCTGTTCGGAGGTCAGGGGTTCGAATGCCGATGCCCGCATATCTTTCATATGAACGAATTCAAGATTACGGTCGACATAAAGAATAATCCGCACGATAATTTTGTCACCAATCTTTAACCCACCTTCTTTCATAATTCCAGATTCATAATTCATAATTGGTTGAAGAACCTTCCCCGCTGGTGTCACCCGTTCAATGAACAACTTCTTTTCCAATTTAAGCGGCGTAGCATAGGATGTAATTTTGTCGAGATCTTCAAAATATTGCCAGTACAGAGCGCCCCAGGCAACGCCTTCATTGGATTTGACGATCCTGACATTTCCCATCTCAGGAGTGATCTCACTGCCATTGCGAAAAACCTGGAAATACCCTGTACCTGCTTCCACTTTTGTATCCGTTAATTTCAACGGATCAATAGTTTCTTTTCCTAAGTTGAT
>JBEKST010000062.1:0-12741 GCA_049516815.1 Bacteroidales bacterium
AGGCAGAGACTCAACTGCCCGATTCCAGGCAGGATTTTATTTTATTAAGGGCAGATAAAAAGCTTTATAATGTTCTTCTATCTGAAATCCATTATATTGAAGCAACCGGAGATTATCTGAAAGTCTTTTACGCAGACAAACACCTTGTCGTTCACGGAACAGTTAATGGGTTCCTCGAAAAATTCCCACGAGGTGAATTCATCAGGGTTCACAAATCCTTTATCGTCTCTGTTAACCAGATCAACTATATCGAAGGCAACCAGATCAGGATCGGGTCAATCTTTATTCCGATCGGCAGGAGTTATAAAGAAGAGGTGGAACGTCGTCTGAACCAGCGTTGAAATTATCAAAGCCGCTCAACATTGAGTGTTTGAGTCATGCCAAAGACATGACGCGTAACGCGTTACGCGTCACGAAAGATGATGAATCACAAACGGTGTAATCATTATTAATTACATTTGCATAGAATCCCCACCGAAATGAAACATATCTTTTTCTCCCTAAGCGTGTTACTTGCACTTACATTGGTTGTTTTAACTTCATGCAAAAAAAACAACTCCGGTAATAATGGCCAGGCAAGCCTGGCAGGAAAGTGGCAACAAACAAACGGTCCGTGTAATGGGTTGATTGAAAGTGTCGCCATTAAAGGGACTACGATATTTGCCGGTGGTGCTCAGGGAGGCATGTATATCTCACGTGACTTGGGTAAAAGTTGGTCACAGGTAACCAATGGAATATCTATCTATGCATCTGTAACAGCTATACTTATTCATAATGATACAATAATGGCAGCAGGAGATGGCATATATCGTTCAACAAATTCCGGCCAGACCTGGACCCAGTTAGGCAATGATTTGTATTTCTCCGACCTCCGTGCTATGGCATGGATCGGAAACAGAATCATGCTTTGTACTGATTATTGGGGCAGTTTGTACATTTCCGACGATAATGGATATACATGGAATCAGTGTCCGGAACATGTTCCGGATTACTATGTGAGCGGAGCAACGATCCTTGGCAAGGATATTTTTGTATCCTCAGATGTTAACGGAATCTATAAATCCATAGATAACGGACAGACTTATACACTTTCGAACAATGGATTGACAAGTGTTCATGTATATACTCTTGAAACCAATGGTAATAAGATTTATGCAAGTACGGGTGATGGTTTGTTTGTTTCGTCCGATCACGGAACAACCTGGACGATTATCAGTAATGTTCTTTTCAATATTCAAGGGATTAATCATCTGGTATTTGATGGTTCAACCATCCTGGCCGGGGGTTATACCGGGTTAATATTTTCCATGGATGATGGAGTTACCTGGAAACAGGCTGTCAATGGATTATCGGATCCAAGAATTGAATCCCTTGCTGTAAGCGGTTCAACTTTCCTTGCAGGAACACCAAGCGGAGTCTATATGTCGGTCAATAGCGGACAAACCTGGTCGGCCAATGGATTACCGATAACCTTTGTTTCTTCCTTGAGTTCCAATGGATCCGATGTATTTGCCTGCGCATCCCAGATGACCGGTGGAATTTTCACGACTCCCGACTTTGGGCAAAACTGGAATTTTATGTTTGGAGGCATCCCAACCTATAACGTTGGTTCGATAGCCTGGAATGGCGCAGATATGCTTGCAGCAACTGACAGTGGTGTATTTGTTTCTGCCGATCGTGGGCTGACCTGGACAAAAAAAAGCCATGGAATCCCTGTTGATGAGTATAGTACTGTAACATGTGTCGCCGGTGATGGAACCAATTTATATGCCGGAACTTATTCCTACGGGTTATTTGTTTCCCATGATGGAGGAAATAGTTGGACGCATTCAACACTGCCAGTTGAGGACAATAAGTACGCAATGTGTTTGTATGTCAAAGGCAGCAGCGTTTATGCAGCAACATTTTTCGGGGGTGTTTTATTTTCTTCTGATAATGGCCAGACATGGATATCCCGGAGTTCAGGGTTACCTTCATTGACTGGTTATACATCGATTGTCCAGTTCGGATCTCAGCTTTTCATTTCTTCCCTGGGAGGTGTATACTTTTCAGGTGATGAAGGTCATACCTGGGTAAGTGCAGGCAATGAACTCACCGGCAAAGTGATCTATAGCCTGGCAACAAACGGGAGCATCCTTATTGCAGCTGCAGCCGATAATGGTGTGTATATGTCGAGAGACCAGGGAGGCTCGTGGTTTTCGGTTAATTATGGGTTACCGGCTAAAACCCGTGCCATGTGCGTTGCTGTAAATGGCTCCTGGCTGTTTGTAGGAACTGATGGACAAGGAGTTTGGAGGCATCCGTTAGGTAATTGAAAATGGAAAATTGATAATTGAAGAAAGACATAACTCATCACGCGTAACGCGTCTCCGGAAAATAATTAATTAAATAGCCTCATTTTGATCTGCTCTTCCATTTGACTAATGAATATTTTTATTATTTTGGGGTGCAAAATCATTTGATGCTGTTTATCTGCATTGTTGATCTAACTCTCCTGAAATTGATATGTCAAGTAAAACCATTCTTTTCCTTGTAATACTATTAGTAATCTTACTTGTCGTATTTATTTTCTTCCTTGTAAAATCCAACCGTAAAAAATCCAGTACACGCCCAGGTCAATTGAACAGGCTGGGTATCCTGAATTCAAAGCTTTTCAGGATCATCACGGATTTTGTCAGCCTTAGCCTTGTGATCGTGCCAGTACTCCTGGTATTACGTGTGAGCCAGTATTTTTCCCTTGCCGCTGTTCACCTCCTACCCCAGGATGTGCTTTTACTCGAGTGGCGCGGTTTGCTGCATGACCTGGTGATCTGGCAGATTCTTTCATGGGCGCTGTTCCTCCCTTTTACCTTACTTTCGCTTGTGAAAAGATGGGCAGGGATCCTCTTTTTCAGTCTAATTTCCTTTTTCTATATCCTATTGGAATGGACGCTTTTCCAGTATTTTAAAGTTACTCTTACACCCCTCGACCAGGTTCTTTTTTCCTATTCTATAAAGGAAATGATCATGATCACAGGAAACAGTGTCAAGATCAACTTCCTGACCTTCCTTCCTTTTATTATTCTTTTCCTGCTAACCCTGGTCTTTATTATCCTTTCCCTGAAACTCAGGTTGTCAAAATATGTCCTGATCATTTTTTGTGCAATAAGTGCAGGATTCATTCTTTTCCGGGCTGCATTGATCCCGAAAGAAGGTGAAAGCAGGAATCCTTTTGAATATTACCTCACTGTAAATAAAAGCGCTTACCTGGCCGGGAAGTGTGTTGTTCATTTTTCAGAATCAAAGCAGTCAGCCACCAAAGACATGATTGAGGCAGCGACAAAACGATATCATGCCACCAATACTGAATTCAACTTCTTAGGATTCCAATATCCTTTCCTTCATTATGATAATACCCCTGATGTTTTGAGTACTTTTTTCGACCTGAAAAAAGAAAAGCCGGACCTGGTCTTTATCATTTGTGAATCCCTCTCATCCTGTTTCAGCGGGAACAATAATATTTTCGGTAGTTTTACCCCGTTTCTTGATTCCCTGGCCGAGCAAGGTCTTTACTGGCCGAATTTCCTTTCCTCAGCCGATCGCACGTTTAACGTCCTTCCGGCTATATTCGGATCACTTCCACCCGGTGACGATACATTTGTCACGGCTGAAAATGATCTTAAGACGCCCTATCATTTATCACTGATACGGTATTCGCGGGAAAACGGATATTATACCAGTTTTTTTTACGGAGGGGATCCATCGTTCAACAACATGCAGCGTTTCCTTATGTTCCAGGGAACTGATTACATCCTTAAGACATTCGGGCCGGAATACAAGAAGGTCAGCGTGAATGAAAATTTTGGCTGGGGCTATTCTGATTTTGATTTATTTAAACGATCGTTCGAGGTCATGGATTCAGTAAAAAAATCACCCCGTCTTGATATTTATATGACACTGAGTCTTCATACCCCGTTTATTGTTCCAAACCATCCGTATTACCTGTCGCTGGTGGATGAACGGATGAAAAAGGGAAACCTGAATGATACCAGAAAGGCCGATATCGAAAATTATAAAAATATCTTTGCCACCATCCTTTATACGGATCAGGCGCTGAAAAAATTTATGGACGAATACCGGAAAAGACCGGAGTTCAATAATACTATTTTCTTCATCACGGGAGATCACGCAATGCCGGAACTCAATCTTTTCAGGTTCTCCTCCATAGAGCGGTTCCATGTTCCACTGGTCATCTATTCTCCCATGCTTAAAAAAAGAAGGCCAACTTTCTATTCGATATCATCCCACCTGGATATCACTCCGACGGTCCTTGCCATGCTGCACAGTCATTACGGAATCGGAATCAATTCCGTTGCATCCTGGCTGGGTAGCGGTATTGATACCACCTGTACCTTCAGGAACATCCATATCCTTCCTTTTATTCTCAACAATAAAGAGATCCCTGAATATCTGAATCATTTGTACTACCTTCATCCAGGCGGAGTGTCGGTGTTACAGCCGGATTTCTGGCAGATAGAAATCAATGATTCCAAAGTCAGGTCGGAACTGAACCGGGAACTGGAAGATTTTAAAATCCTGAATATCTATACCGCGAGACAAAACAGACTGATTCCTCCTGAAATGTATTTTGGAAAGGTTCTCACCAGCGATACGGTAAAATTTCCAAAATCTCCTTCTTTTGATCCGGGCGATTCAACCTGGGAATGGAAAAATTTCTTAAACCGGGTTTCGTTGAATTCGAAATTCAGGCTTCTTAAACTTGAGATTTCTGTCGATTTTATGACCACCAGGTCTATTTCCGGAAAAGGTCCGGTCATGGTTTTCGATCTCAGGGGAAAGATGGGAAAACGGTTTTTATGGGAATCGTTTGATTTTCCAATAGATTCGTTAAAAGCTGCAAGGCCGGGTAGATGGAAAACCCTCAGGATCGAAGAAGACATCGACCTCAGTTACCTGCATGAAACCGATTCGTATTTCATGATGCTGTACCTGTGGAATCGTAATCATTTAATCATAAAGGTTGCTGAGCCAAAGGTGAAAATCATCGGTTTCTATTAAACTCAGACAATCATCAGTAATCCTCGGCTACCAGCAATACTTCAACAGTAATGTCTTTCCTGGTTTCCTTGATAATGGAATCTTTTATTGCGGGATCAGTCGAATCGAGATACCATAACAATTTATTCATCTTCGGGAACCATTTCTGCATAAAACCGTGTTGGTAGTAATATCCTGAAATCGTTCCAATCCCGTATGGTGATGTGTTTTCATCAATAAAATCCCTGTATGTTAGTTCCTCTTCCTGGGTTATTCCGGATGGATCAAAAGTAGGAATGTAGTAACTTGTGCGGAAGTTAAGGGTATTGAATTTTATCAGACTTGAAGGGTTGGACGATTCAACGACGATGACCTTTTTGTCCAGGCCGAAGTTTTTACGGATTCTGAGCAGTTCTGGCAAAGCCAAATCTTTGTTATCGGCGTCGAGATTTTTGAAATCAAGCCAGTAGCCCAGACGGCCCGGATTGGTTATAGCGCTAAGCCAGGCAGAAAAGGTAAGGGTCGTGGTATCGGTGGCATCATGTTTAACAATGAAAGTCTTAACCAATGTATCATAATGAACATCCAGCTCAAATCCGGAATAGTCGTTTTGGAATTGTTGAGCTTTACTTATGGTGTTTACCCGGTGAAGCCATACCTGCAATGTTCTTTTAACGGGAACCGGAGAAGTTGAATCCTTCTTACATGAAACAATATGAAGAATCAGCCAGGCACCAGCCAAAACCGTGATCAGTCTTTGAATGGAGCGTATTATTCCGGTGCGGGTATGCCTTTTCATTCCGGCTTCAAATATATCAAAATATCCGGTATCATTGACAAAGCTGAATAATTCAGACGGGAAATGTGAATCAGCGACAGAGAACCGGATACCAAATCTTTTTTCTTTTCGTTTTATAAGTATCGTCTGAAAATTTAAAACGGTAACGTATGATAAACAAACATCTCATGCTGTCAGTTATCCTTACACTGGGATTCGCAGTTATGTCGAAGGCCCAGATCCTGGATGAAGCCATAAGACTGGTTGAACCGGCCAAGCAAGGACTCTCCGAGAAAGATGCAGTGAACGGCATAAAAGAAGCCCTTGTCAAAGGTACAGGGACGAGCGTGAACCTGGTATCAAAAATCAATGGGTATTTTGGCAACCCGGAGATCAAGATTCCATTCCCGGAAAATGCCAAAATCATTGAATCGAAACTGAGGGCGATCGGCCTGGGAAATCAAGCAGACGAGGTGATTCTTTCCATCAACCGTGCTGCTGAAGATGCAGCAAAAGAAGCTGAGTCTATTTTCGTTTCCGCCATCCGGAATATGAGCATTATGGATGCAATTCAACTCGTTAGTGGGAAAAATGATGCCTGCACACAATATCTTGCCCGGACGACTACCCCTGAACTCAAATTGAAATTCAATCCGGTAGTAAGAGCTTCGCTGGACAGGGTCAATGCCACCCGGCTATGGGCAGATGTCGTTAAGACTTACAACCAGATCCCTTTTGTTACCCGACAAAACCCGAATCTTACCGAATATGTGACGGATAGGGCCATCAGCGGACTTTTTACCATGATTGCCAAAGAGGAGTTAAAGATCCGTCAGAACCCTACAGAACGTACCTCCGATATCCTGAAAAAAGTCTTCGGGAAGTAAAATAATTTATTTTTTACCTGGGTTTTCCGGAAAAATCCTTTGTTTTTTCAGAAGCTAAAACAGTCTTACTATACAAGCCGGCGGATCTGTATTGAGTTTCACCTGGCGGCCTCGTTATTATAATGCACTGCGTTTTTGAAATCTGAATCTCATAAATAAAAAATTGGGAATTAATAAATTTGTACATTTATTGCAACTACCAATACTAAGATTAAGGTAATGAAAGAACCAGTCAAACCGCTTAATTTGACAATTTTTTTAAGGCTTTCCAGGTTAACAGTTTTGCAATTTTTTCTTTTTATGCTGTTGTTTTCTCCCTTGCGGGCCCAAAAACAGGATTCTGTGGCTTTATTCTTACTGTTGAAGACAAAGGATGAGGCTAAAAAACTCAATGCACTGGAGAAAATTTATAAGGACTATTACAGTTTTTCCCCGGTTAACGCTTACCCTTATGCTTTACAAGCCCTCTCCATTTCCAGGAAACTGAATGATAAAGAAGCGGAAACAGACGCATGCAATGCCATTTCCAACTATTACTCCTCTGTAGGAAATGTTGACTCAGCGTTTTACTTCGGCAAGGCCGGGCTGGAAATCAGTAAATTTTTAAATTCAAAAACTTACATTGCCAAGAGTTATGGAAGGCTTGGCGAAGTTTACCGGACAAAAGGCGACAAAGCCACAGCCATTGATTTTCTTAAAAAGGCCATTGAACTAGATCCGGCAAGTCAAGGTTCTGTTGCAGGCTATTGCCAGAACCTTGGATTAATGTATGCCGACGCCGGTTGTCCGGAAAAGTCGGTGTATTATTTCTTGAAGGCCCTGAAAATAAGAGAGGAGCGACACCAGCTGATTGACGCCGGTTATCTGTATTGCAACCTGTCGGGTTTTTACTTCCAGCCTCCTTACACCGACCAGGGATTTAAGACTATTGAAAAGGCGATTGACCTGTTCAGGCAGGCAAAGTTTCCTAAAGGTGAAAGTTATGCCGATAACCTCCTCGGGATGACCTATTTCTCCAGAATGGATTACCGGAATGCCTTAAAATATTATCGCCAATCCCTGGCACTTAATTCCCTGGATACACTGACCCTGCGGTCAGGTTATTCCTTTAACCTGACCAATATTGGGGATGTCTGGGTGAAATTGAAAGTATTCGACTCTGCCCGGTTTTACTATTCCCGGGCTTTGTGTTTTTCTACGAGGGACAACGACTATCTCCCAATGGCCTGTACATATCTTTCGCTGGGAGAAATGAATACACAACTGAAGAATTACCCAAAAGCTATTGAATTCCTTAACAAGGGACTTTTTTACTCGAAGCTTGTCAATTACCGGACTCAATGGGAAGAAGCATTTAATCTTTTATCACAATGTTACGAGGCAGCAGGAGATCATCAGAATGCGCTGGCATATCTTAAAAAGCGCAATGAGATAAGGGACAGCATTCTTACGGAAAAGGCTCATCGGGATGTGGCCAACATGATGATAAAATATGAAACCCAAAAGAAAGATGAACAGATCAGTTTGCTAAATGTCGAATCCCGCGTAAAGCAAAAAAAAATCCGAATCGCTGTATTAATTATTCTGATGATTCTTTCCCTTTCTGGACTATTAGCTTATCTTTCCTGGTTGTATTACCATAAAAAACTCATGCCGAAAGTCAGGGATATGAACTTTATCCAGGAAAAGATTAATATCGTGAAAGAAGGTGATAACCGGAAGATGAAAGCATTAAACAAGATTCTTCCTCCTAAACTTAACGCGTTTACTACCACGCAGCCACCCAAGACTGAAATAAATAAAGATCTGGTGGATAAACTGGAAGCCTTGTTGATCAGAGATAAAATCTATCTGAATGAAGATCTAACCCTTGCTGAAACTGCGCGACAACTTGATACGAATACCGCCTATCTTTCGCGGTTGATCAATGACCATTATCAAGTTAATTTCAGCGTTTTTTTAAACATGTACCGTATTGAAGAAGCTAAAAAGATGATCCTGGATGATCAGTTTAACAACTTTTCGATTGAAGGAATTGCAAAAAGTTCAGGTTTCAGGTCAAAATCCACCTTCAACCAGGTCTTTAAGAATTCGACAGGACTGACTCCAACCGAATTCGCTATCCAAAACGGTAAAGTACGCGTCTGATAACAACAACGCCAGTCTTCAAAAGCAAGACTGGCGTCGTTATCCTGTCCAGGTTCATGTATTATTAGGTTCCTACTCCGATTAATTTTTACATTTTATTATATTCATTTTTTGTGATGAATTTGATTTTTGCAAAATCTTCCATGTTACTGAGAGCTGAAATAGTCCAACAGCCGGTAGTTTCAACTTCTGTACCCGCTTTAATATCTTTCATTAGTCCCTGATTTATCCAGGATTGAAGTTCCGTTCCTGGAATTTCTTTCCCATCCTTACCAACGGCTACATAATAAATGCAAAGATCTTTACCATCAAACTTGATATCCTTATCAAATTTTATAGCGATCTTAATCTGGAAACCATGTTTGTTAACCAAGCTGACTGAAATTTTGCTGACAGGACACAGCTGATCTTTCAAAGGTTCAAATGGAAGTCCGGTCGTTAAAGAATTGGCTTTCATACATTCTGATATTTTTGTCTCCCATTCCTGTTCCAGAAGTTGCTCTTCCTTATCAAGCTTAAAGGCTTTGTTTATGTCGGTACATGCTTTAAGTTCTTTTTTCTTTTCATCGACTTTGACGCTATAGTATTTCTGAATTGAGGGTATTTCACCAAGAAACTCATTCCTTGATGTTTTCAAACCTCCGCCACAGCTGGTTAATAAGAATATCAACAAGTTGCCGGTTATCATAAAAAAACAGGTTTTCGTTTTCATTGTTTCTTTCTTTGAGTTGTTAAAATGTTCTATTCTTTATAATGGGTCATGTGATAAAAATTAATTTTTAAGATAATTCCTTGATCAGTAAGTTTGAATAATTACAAAATCAAAATTCAGGTTGATAAACCCTTTCACCTCTTTTTCGTCGATCATTGCTGTTGCATAGGCCAGGCCATCGGAGAATTCCCCGATTTGAGTAAAATATCGGGGAGCCAGGATCTCTTTCCCATCCGGTGATAAAACCCCAAAACAATACGAAATGTTCGTCCCTAAATCTTCCTTCCATAATATCCATCCGTTCTTAAGGACATTAACCACTGTGGTATTTAGTTTTCGTACGATTTTTCCTGTTTTATCAATAATTGCATATCCACCAGCATTGTCATTATAAACAACCGCGCATCCATTCCTGAATTCACTGTTTAGCTGATAGTGGTCGTATATGAATGGAAGTACTGTTTTACCGTTCTGATCAATATAGCCCAGTTCTTCCTTTGAATTCTGAACGGCAGCTAGGCCCTCAGAAAAATTGCCCGGCTTCGTTTTGTAATCGAACGGTATCTTGACTTCACCCTTGGTATTGATGTAGCCCCAGTACCAGTTCACTTTGGTCTGAACAATTGCAAGACCTTCGTTGAAGTCCCCGGCTTCAGCGTAATTGGTGGGTATCACCGCCCATTTCCCCTGGGTGTTGATAAAACCATAGGAACTTGTTTTACTATCATACAATTTTGTAAGACCTTCATGAAAAGGTTCAAATATTTTGGGTAAGGATCCGAACACAGCACCAAAATTGATAGATCCGGGAACATCCTGGCCTTGTTTGTTTATAAAGTGGAAAGAGCGGGCCAGGGTGGAATTGGTCTTTTCCACAATGGCGAGGCCACTTTCAAAATTTGTAGCATCGGTAAACTTCTGGGTTTTGAATAATTGCTGCCCCTTTTTATCAATATAGATAGGTATACGACCCATGCCTGAAGGATCCTTTGTGGCTACCATGGCAATCCCCGAAGAAAATTTCGGGTTCTGAAACCCATTCCAGGAAGTATAGGTAAAGTCAATAACCACATTGCCTGTCGTGTCGATAAATCCCCAGAGATCATTTTTCTTAAGTGCACATAAACCTTCGGTGAAGATGTAATTAGCCCAGTTGTCGAATCTGACCTCTTTTGCATTTGCCAATGATGGTTTTTTTGCGGCAGTCTGGCTAATAACATTGCCTCCCATTGAATTTCCTGTTGAAGTATTTCCTGAAGCTGTTGCAGCCGGGGTGCTGACTGTAGCGTGTGTTTTTAATTTTGCCACTTCCTCAGGGTTTGACGCAATGGCCCTGATTTTATCTGCGAATCCTCCAATGAGTTTATCATCCGCCTTTTTTGAAGGGAAAACTGCATCTGCCCAGCCATTTGTGTTTAATGTCTGCTTATTTTTAATTACAATTGTCAGGTTTTCATTCTGATAAGTAAAAACCAGTTTTGCCCTGTTTTTGATCAACCCAGCATTGTACTCCCTGAAGTCGGATTCAACAAATTCAGGCAATTTTGAATTAACCACTGTGAGGTTATTGTCATTGAGTACTTTATAAACAATGTTCCAGACGTCATCCGCCTTGAGCCCAATGACCTGATTTTCGGATTGGGCCATTAAACATTGTACCATAAGCATTACTGCAAGCAGCATCCAGAATCTGATTAACTTTTTCATAGGCTTTTTTTTGAGTTTGAGTTTGAGTTGAATTTTATTACCGGACAAAAATATTATCAGCCCCTACTAATAAAAAATAATGGTAGACCGGATTTATAAATCCGACCTTTAAGAATTGTTTTCACCGCATAGGTTGAAGATACATTTGCAGTCACCTGGAAAGAGTGGCTGCCCTGAACAGGAGAGAACAAGTATCAATATCTAAAATGGTAAATTGATTTTGCTTTCGAAAGCGATCGGGATTACATTTTACCACCTCCCTGCCGTAGACAGGTTTTTCAATTTAAAATATGTTGCAATATCCGCAAGTGCAACATATTATTTATGGTTTAATACTAAAAATCTATTCCGTTGATAAAAGGGAATGAAATTTCGCGACAAAATCTTCCAGAAATTTAAATCGTATCCCTTTTTTTGCGACTTTCCAGAATACATTGAAAGTACTTGCCGAAAATCATTTCCCTTTCCTGTTCTCTATTGTTATTTTTACATGGTATTACCAAAGAAAAACAGCCATGAAAAAAACAGGATTCCGGATCAGCATTGTTCTGCTGCTCATTTTAATTAATATCAATGTGATGGCTCAAAGGAAACGCCATCCGGTAGGAACGATTAAAGTAACAACGGAAATACCCGGATATTTGGTTATTGATACCATGTCTGCCAAAGAAATGACGATTTACCATCAAGTGGTTATAGAAGGAATAGACACGGGGAGCCATTTCTTATTTTTTACACATGATTCCCTGTCACTGCACAGGAAAATTCTTGTCGGCACCGGACAAACGTATCAATACGTTATCCGGCCGGATTCCCTGGTTCTTAATTTGACAACAAAAAGCAAGTTGATAACAGGTTCGAAAAGTACAATCCATTCCTATTATATCCCCAAGACAAAGGGATTGTCTTGCCTGGCAATGATTGGGTTTTCTTCCAATAAGGGATTTTCTTATTTTAATGGCATGATTGTAACTGGGTATCAGTTTTCACCTATATTTTCACTGGGAGGCGGTACAGGATACCTGAGGATGTATTCCACCTTTAATGAGTATGTATTTCTTCTTTTTGGATCCAGCACCATAACACATTCAACAGGTTTTTCGGTTCCTTATATCCCTGTTTTCATTGATATCCGCTTAAACCTAATAAAGAAAAGAGTCATTCCCTATTTTTCAGCAGACATTGGATGCAGTTTTCCGGTTTCTAAAAATATCAACGGTAGTTATACTAAAGAAATTAATTTTCTGGGTTATGTAGAATCTTATCAACATCTCTTTCACATCGATAAGATAAATCCTGGATTTTATCTTGCTATCAACCCCGGATTGAAAATTTTCCTGTATAGTAAATATTACCTCGATATTTCAATGGGTTTGGATATGTGCATAAATAAATTCAAAGGTACAGATGAAGTTCTTCCAACTGGTTCGGAGCCGGGTTCTGTTGAATCAATCAACAAGACAAAGATTCTC
>JBEKST010000063.1:0-12705 GCA_049516815.1 Bacteroidales bacterium
ATAGCAAGGTTTATCCGACCGTTCAGATCGGCTCCCAATGCTGGCTTGCTTCGAATCTGAATTATGGGACAACTATTGCATCTTCCCAGGATCAAAGGGATAATTGCATAGCAGAAAAGTACTGTTACAACGATAATCCTACAAACTGCACAAACTATGGAGGACTTTACCAGTGGGACGAACTCATGCAATATGATGAAACCCCTGCTGATCAGGGTTTTTGTCCTCCTGCCTGGCATATTCCATCAGAAAACGATTGGAATACATTATTCACCATTTACATCAACAATGCCTTTGCAGGAAATCCGCTGAAATATTCAGGCTATTCGGGATTCAATGCATTATTATCCGGAGCAAGATATATTAACAAAGATTGGGACTTCCAGGGTTTTGCAACGTTTTTCTGGTCGTCAACACCAAGAAGCAACACACAGGCTTGGGCGTATGGGATGAATGAGGATGATCCGAGCGTGTCGGTGTATCCGGCTTCACGTGCGAATGCGTTCAATGTGAGGTGTCTTAAAGATTAGCTAATTAGCTGACGAGTTTTTTTAATTATGAATTACCTGCCTACCGGTAGGCAGGTAATTCATAATTCACCATCAGGAAAAAAAACAACCCGAATGGACCGCCTCCTAAGAATTAAATAATACACAAAGTCACAGACTTCCTTCGTCGTAAGCTTTTTCGCCGTGAATTGCAATATCAAGCCCCAGTTTCTCATCCGCCTCTGTGACCCTGACCTTTACAAACAGATTGATGAGGGCGAGCATGATATAAGTGAAAATGAAAGCGTAGGCCGATGCAGCCAGGACCGTAAACATCTCTTTGAGGAAAAATGATGACTCACCAAAAGCCAAACCATTGACTACAACGTTGGGATTGATCAATTTACTGGCAAATACCCCAAGGAGAGTGGTACCGAGAACGCCACCGACACCGTGAACTCCCCAAACGTCGAGGGCATCATCCCATTTCATTTTGTTTTTCCACTGAACGGCAAGATAACACAATAATCCTGCAGCAATCCCTATTAGTGGGGCGGCCCAGAGTGGAACGAAACCGGCACAGGGAGTGATGGTCGCAAGTCCGGCGATCGAACCTGTCAGCAATCCGAGCAATTTTGGCCTTCCTTCCCGAATCCATTCAATAACAACCCATGCCGCGGTGGCAAAAGAAGCCGCAACATCCGTATTTAAAAATGCAATGGCGGTAATCTTGTCGACCTGCAATTCACTGCCTGCGTTAAACCCATACCAACCGAACCATAATAAACCAGATCCGATGGCCACAAGTGGAATGCTGTTAGGCGTCGAATTTTTATCCACCCGGGCGCCAACATAAAAAACGGAAGCCAGGGCGGCAAAGCCTGCAATAGCATGAACCACGATTCCGCCTGCAAAATCAAGAACACCCCATTGGGCGAGCAATCCGCCACCCCAGATCATGTGAACAAAGGGATAATAAACAAGGATCTGCCAGGCAGTGAGGAAGATCATGTACGATTTGAACGTTACACGATTGGTGAAAGCCCCGGTGATCAAAGCAGGTGTAATAATGGCAAACATCATCTGGTAAGCGATAAAAACGATTTCCGGGATCTTGCCGTTTCCGGCAAAGACAGAATCCATGGTCACTCCATGAAGAAAGGCCTTGTCAAGATTCCCGAAAAATCCTCCTGCGCCTCCGCTGAAGCAAAGGGAGTACCCGAAAGCAAACCATAAAACAGTAGTCCATCCCAATGAGGCAAAACTCTGAATCATGATACCCAGGATATTTCTTTTTGTGGCAAGCCCTCCATAAAAAAAAGCCAGGGCCGGTGTCATAAGCATGACGAGGCTTGCTGATAACAGCATAAAGCCCGTTGAACCAGTATCAAATTGTCCCATAGTCTTTAAAGAATTAATAATGAAGAATTAAAAATTATTGATGTTTTATTGACTCGCACTTACACACACATTTTCGCTATTTCGCTATTTCACTATTTATAAAGATACCCCAAACACCAGGAAAACGCTCTCTGCCTGCGGATTTATGATGACGGATGTAAAGACAGGCAGTTCGTATTCTTTGGAGATCCGGATCGATTTTGAAACGGTAAACCCGGCATTTACAACACCTCCGTATGGCCCGTACCACCCACTGCCAAAGGGAATACCACCAACGAAAGGTTTTACACCGATCCCTTTGATAGTGAAAGGATACGAAACTTCAAAATAAGTTGAAAAGTTGTTTTTGGTTCCCAATCCATACACTCCGGTCGAGTCCTTCCCTTTATCTGCCCCATAGAACATCATATCTGCAAACACTTGCAAGGGGAATTTTTCAGGGCCGGTGAAGGTCAGACAAGCCTCAAAAGTATGTCCGGTGCTTTTGGAATCGTAGTTGAAATAACGGTTGTTATCATTCGGGGTGAGTCCGTTTGGAAAGAAATAATCCGTAATACCTACCGTAAACCATTTCCAGGTGTAAGAAATATAGGGATCAAATTCTGCATAATTGCCTGAATTTTCACGATAGAGAACCCCATAAGATCCCCATGCCCCGATCTTGAGTCCGGAAAATGAAAATGAGACATTGGGTTGTACGGCCGGTGAATTCCCGTAATCTTTCCCCCGCCAGATGTACCGGCTTACCAGATCGGCACCCAGGCTGAATTGGACAGGATTTGAAGAAACTTTTTCATTCTGATGAGTGTCTTCAGTTTGCGAAAAACAGGGGAGAATGGAAATTAAAACAAAAAAAAGGATCAGTACTAATTTGAAGGCAGGTTCTCTTTTTTTCATTGAGTGCAGGATTGTGTTGACGTAAATTGAAACCCACAATTTTACGCTCAATTAAAATACTGTACAATCCTGCAATTTACTGATATTGAAATAAGAGATATACTTATTTGTAATAAAAGCAGGGCAGAAGCTATTTATATTTCGGCAATTTTATTCCGGATTGCAAATTTCACCAGTTCAACGGTCGATTTTAATCCCAGTTTCCGCATGATGTGATTCTTGTGTGTTTCAACGGTACGGATACTGATAGCGAGTTTATCGCTGATCTCTTTATTGATCAATCCTTCAACATATAACTTTAAAATTTCAATTTCCCGGCTGGTAAGGATTGCATGGGTTTTGTCTTCCGGTTGGTCTTCATTGATTGCCCTTTTTATGTAGCTTTTTAGCATAATCTTCGAGATGGACTCCCCGAAAAATTCTTCCCCTCTGTTAATAATATAAATGGCTTCCAAAAGTTCATCCCGCGAAGTATTCTTCGGAAGGTAACCCCTGGCACCTGCTTTCAGGGAATTGAAGATGAATTCTTCATTGTTGTACATGGAAAGGATCAGTACATTGATCCCTGGGTACTCATTGCATATTTTTTTTGTGATTTCAATACCGGAAATTCCAGGCAGGGAGATATCCATGATCAGGAGATCAGGTTTAAGGTTTTCCAGTCCCCTGAATAGTTCACCGGCTCCGGAGGCTTCCCCGATGATCTCAATATCCGGAATACCAGAAAGCAATGCTTTGATCCCATCCCTCACCAATTGATGATCGTCAACCAAAATAATCTTGATCTTTTCCATGGTTTTACTGTACAGGTACGTTAATGATTAGCGTTGTTCCTTCTCCGGCTGATGAAAGAATGTTAATGGTTCCCTGCATCAAGGCAACCCGCTCGCGCATATTGTGCAAACCGTTTCCATTCCCAAAAGCAGCTTTTTCCACATCAAACCCTATCCCGTCGTCCCGGAGAATAAAAGTAATGCTGTCTTTGGATAGTGACAGCGTAAAGGTAACTTCTTTCGCTCCGGAATGCTTCAGGATATTGTTCAGCGCCTCCTGCGCGATCCGGTAGAGATACGTTTTTGTTTTCGTGTTGATATCTTCCAGATCGCCTGTCGTTTGAAAAAGAATCTTCAGGACGCCATGTTCCTCAGTTTCTTCGCAGAGGTTTTTCAACGCAAGGGTTATCCCGAAAACTTCGAGGACCGAAGGCATCAGGTTATTGGAAATTCTCCTGATCTCATCAATGGTTACATTAAACTGGTCTTTTAGCGTACGGATCTGATCCTTGATCTCGGGATCATTCATATAAAGAAGGCTTTCCAACCGGAGTTTAAGTGCGATAAGCGATTGCCCGATCCCGTCGTGGATCTCGCGCGATAACCGTTGCCGTTCTTTCTCTTCGGCATCGATCACCGACCGTAACCTTCCGGTCCGTTCGAATTGCAATTCCCGGGTTTTCTCTTTGATCTGCACCGACATGGCATTAAAAGCCTGGGTCAGTGAACCGATCTCATCATTCGACCTGACCGGGATATCAATGTCATATTGGCCTTTCCCGACTTTAAGCGCGGCTTCTTTCAGCTGGTTAATGGGCCGTGTTATCCGTTTTGAAATAATGAATACAAAGACAAAAAAGATGACAGAGATAAATGTGCTCAGCAGCAGGATACTATTGCGCATCCTGTAAATGGGCACCATGGCTTCTTTCTGGTCAATCTCGGCCAGGATGAACCAGTTCAGCCCCGATATTTTCACCCTGCTGTAAGATGATAATACCGGGATAAACCTGTAATCCCGGGTGATGATATGACCCTCTTCCCCGCGGATGGCATGAAGCATCGGCCGGGTATGCACTGTTGTTCTCAGGATGGAATTCCGGATAAACCGGGATCTTGAACGCATTTTAAAATCCATCCCTACAAGATAAGTTTCACCGGTCATACCCAACCCGCTATTCGGATCGTTGTTCAGCATGATGGCGTTAATTTGATCTGCAGGCAACTCCAGAATGATCCGGCCTGTAAGATTATTTTTTGCGTTAATAACAGGCGCTTCCACGAACATTTTAATTTTCCCGGAGGCAGTGTCAATCATTTCATCCCGGATGATCACCGGAATTGCCGGATTTATCTGAACAGGTTTCCGGCTGCCCGATACAATGGCGGGATCGGCGGTATATCCTTTAACGAATTTATTATTTCCGGAGATGATCGTTACACTGGTGAAGTAACCGGTAAGCGATTTATATTTTTTCAGGTAAAGGGACAACTCCCTTTTGCTCTCCTTTTCCGGGACTTTATCTTGTATCTCAGCGATCATCCTGGTGTCATCGGACCCGGAAAGCAGGATTACCTCCTTGATCCTGTCCTTAAAGAAAATCTCAACCTGATTTTTTTTAGCAATCCGTAAGGAGGTGAGCTGGTCAAATGTACGACTCATCAAGGCATCCTGCGTACTGTAATAGGAATAAATACTGATGATGAATATAGTTCCTAGCCCGAGGCAAAGAAAATAGAGAATAAGTTTCTCGCTCAGCGTGATATTCTTCATCGAAATTTTGCTACTTTTGACCTTCGGCTTCAACAAGATCATTGATTATTAAGGATTACAAACGCATTATTATCTTGAAGACATGGCAAATATCGGGATATTTTATGGCTCAACAACCGGCAACACGGAAAAAGTTGCAAATTTCATCCGACAAGCTTTCGGTGAGGAAAATGCAGATGTTTACAATGTGGATATCACCGATTTGGCGGATGTTCAAAAATACCCAAACCTTATATTTGGAGTTTCCACCTGGGGAGTAAGCGATCTCCAGGATGATTTTGAGGATTTCATGGAAATTCTTGAACAAGTTGATTTCTCGGGGAAAAAAGTAGCTATTTTCGGCCTGGGAGATCAGAGTACCTATACTGATTCTTTTGTGGACGCAATGGGGATCCTTTACAAACGCCTTAAGAAAAAAGGGGTGAAGATTGTTGGATTCGTTCCCCGTACAGGATACAGTTTTAATGCCTCCTTGGCACTGGTAAAAGATAAACTTGCAGGATTGGCCATCGATGAGGAATTCGAGAGCCAACTCACCGGTCAGAGGGTGGCAGACTGGGTGGGAAATCTGAAAAAGGAATTTGTTTAGCGGTCCACGGTGCACGTCTCACGGTTCACGTTTTTTCATTTGCCGTGTATCGTGTACCGCGTGCCGTGAGCCATTCAATACAAAATACAATGATTAAATTCTTTACCAGCTTATTAGCATCCCTTGCTTTTATTACCGCTGTCGGACAGGAAAAGACCACTACGTACATCGCCGACCCATCCGCCAATCCTCCGGATCTCATTATTACCCTGAAGCACATCCGGGCAGATGTCGGCTTCAAGCCGGAAAAAAATCTCATCCTGGCAAAAACAGAATTTATATTTACACCGAATCGTTACCAAACCGATTCCATCGTGTTCTATGCCCCGGATTTCAAAGTGAATTCAATTCAGATCACAGGGAAAGATCTTTCAATTAAAATGAAGGATTCCGACTGGAAACTTAGTGGATCAAACCTTATTCTTTATCCACGCTCATCTGCCCTGAAATTTCATGCAGAATATACGCTGGTCATCGACTATACGGCTCAACCAAAAGCAGGAGCAATCTACTTCATCGGTTGGCGGCCTGAGGAAAATGGCAAACGAAAAGAGATCTGGGCACATCGCCCGCACGGCTGGCTACCCTATATAGACGCCCGTATCACAATGGACATGTATTACACCTTCAACAGGAATTACAAAGTTTTTGCAAATGGAGAAAGGGTGGAAGTCAAAGACAATCCCGATAGTACCCAGACCTGGCATTACAGGATGGCAAAAGATCATCCTTATTTCTCAACTGCACTGGTTATCGGTGATTATGATTTTAAAACCTCCCGATCAATTGGCGGGGTTCCCCTCGAATTCTGGTATTATCAAGGCCAGGAAGACAAAGTTCAGCCTACCTACCAGTACACCGAGGCGATGATGGATTTCCTTGAAAAAGAAACCGGTGTAAAATATCCTTATCCAGTTTACCGGCAGGCGCCTGTGATCGATTATATGTATGGCGCCATGGAAACGACCACATCCACGATTTTCGGCGATTTCATCTTTATTGATCCGCATGCATACTGGCAACGGAACTATATCAATACAAATGCCCATGAGATGGCACATCAGTGGTTCGGCAATTGCATCGCACATTTCGTGAATAAGGATGTATGGCTTACGGAAAGTTTTGCGACCTACTATGCGAAGATTTTTGAAAGGTCAATTTTCGGAAAGGATTATTACCAGAATGTCATGAACGACGAACTGACCCTTGCCCTTAATGCGGCAAAGTCCAACAATTACCCTGTGGGCAGCTCGATCGGTGGAAATGCAAGGATCTACCAGAAAGGTTCCCTCGTGCTGGGTATGCTCCGGAATGTCATGGGTGATCGTGAGTTTAAGGATGCGATCAGACTGTACCTGGAGCGATACCGTTTCAGCTATGCGCAAACCGGCGATCTTCTTCGATGTATCTATGATGCAACAGGCAAATCCTATAACTGGTTTTTTGAAGAATGGATCCTGCACGGAGGCGAACCGGAGTATAAGGTTTCCTATACCGTTCTGGATGACACAACCGGGAAACGGGCGACTCATGTCATGGTCACACAAATGCAGGAAACCGGCAACCTGGTGGGCTTATTCAAGATGCCCATCCGGTTTGAGGTGCATTACAAGGATTCCCGTTTTGACACGCTGGTCGCCTGGATCGAAAATAAAACGCAGGAAGTAATCATTCCCAACCCGGAAAAGAAAACCATCGATTTTGTATTGTTCGATCCCGGAAGGAATGTGGTGAAGAAAATTACATTTGAAAAAGGATTTGAGGAATTGTCGGCTCAGGCCCTGAAAGCACCCGAAATGATCGACCGGTACAATGCGCTGCTGGATTTGCGTTCTTTACCGGTAGCCCAAAAGAAAGCGGTCCTTATAAATTGTTACCGGAATGAAACTTTTCAACTGACAAAATCCGAAATCATTGATCAACTCTCGGCTGACCGGACCGATGTTTCCATCGACCTCTTCCGGCAGGCGTTGAACGATACCGATGCCAATGTGAGGAAAGCAGTTCTCAAGGATGTTTCTCCTGTTCCGGCCACACTTCAAACCGAGACAGAAAAAGCATTGAAGGATTACTCTTACCTGAACCAGGAACTGGCGCTGCAGAATTTATGTCAGTCCTTTCCGGAGAAGACGGATAAATATCTTGAAATGACTAAAACCCTGACAGGCTGGCGGGGATTGAACATCCGGATGAAATGGCTGGAAATAGCCATCAGTAAAGAAAAAACAGAATTCCTCCCCGAACTTATCGCTTATTCAGGCCCGCAATTTGAGTTTGAAACCCGGATCAATGCATTTACTGTTTTAAAAAGATTGCGAACCATAAATGAGATAACATTGGCCAATGCAAGATCAGCAAGCCAGCATTGGAACGGCAAACTCAGGGATGCAGCGAAGGAGTACCTCACATATTTCGGGAAATAAATCCTCCGTGAACCTCAATTTTTATCTCTGTGTAACAACTTTTTTTCGGGTCTGGGAATTTCACTGAGGTCCACAGAGAAGGCACTGAGATTCACAGAGAATAGGTGCCATTATTTAAGATTTTACAAATAAAAATCCAGCATCCAGCATCAATATGAAGATCCTTACAAGAACAATTCTTCTCGTTTCTTTTGTCAGCCTCTTCACTGACATTGCGAGCGAAATGCTCTATCCGATCATGCCAGTGTACCTTCGTTCGATTGGTTTTTCTGTCCTCCTGATCGGGATCCTTGAAGGTGTTGCAGAGGCGACCGCCGGTTTATCAAAAGGGTATTTTGGGAACCTTTCCGACGTTCTTAAGAAAAGGGTTCCGTTTGTCAAATGCGGATATACGCTCAGCGCCATTTCCAAACCCCTGCTGGCGGTATCTACGTTCCCATTATGGGTCTTCTTCGCCCGCACGCTCGACCGCCTCGGGAAAGGCATACGTACCAGCGCCCGCGATGCGATTTTAAGCGATGAAACAACCCCGGAACACAAAGGAAAAGTCTTCGGGTTTCACCGTGCGATGGATACCGTAGGCGCTGCCATCGGGCCCATTTTTGCATTGATCTTTCTCTGGTTTAACCCCGGACATTATAAATGGCTGTTTATCATTGCCTTCTTCCCGGGACTGTTAGCCATCGCACTAACCTTTTTCCTGAAAGACAAGATAAACTCACCACTTCACCAGTTCACCAATTCACCAACTGAAAAACCCGGATTCTTCTCCTATTTCCGCTATTGGAAGAAAACTTCTCCGGGATTTCGCAAGCTTACAGGCGGTTTACTGGCATTCGCCCTGTTCAATAGTTCCGATGCATTCCTTCTGTTAGCATTGAAAAACCAGGGAATGTCGGATACCCGGATGATCGGGTTTTATATCTTTTATAACCTGGTTTATGCATTGATGTCATATCCGCTTGGTGCATTGGCCGATAAGATAGGCCTGAAAACCATGCTCATCACAGGGTTGCTCGTCTTCTCAATGGTCTATTTTTTCTTCGGATTCGCCACTTCCCTGATTGCATTCGGAATCCTGTTCTTCTTCTATGCCATCTACGCAGCTTCTACCGAGGGGATCTCCAAAGCCCTGATCTCCAATCTGGCCGATAAGTCCGATACGGCGACCGCGATTGGTTTTTATACCAGTTTTGCAAGCATCTTTACGCTCCTGTCCAGCAGTCTTTCAGGGTTGCTTTGGTATATTATCGGTCCGAAGGCGATGTTCATGATCTCCGGAATAGGTGTTTTCGCAGTGGTTGTCTATCTTGGATTGATTTTGAACCATAAACCTGCCTGCCGGTAGGCAGGGGCGCACAAAGTTCACACTAAGTATCACAAAGGTATAAGTCGTACTAATTAACCCTGTGACTTTGTGACTTTTCTTTGTAACTTAGCTTGCTTCAAATTCAAACCATTATGAAAACAATCGGTACCTTCCTGGCTTTTCTTCCTTTGTTCCTGGCAGCCCAGACCAGGATCCCTATTACCAACAACATGACCATAAACAGCAATTCCAACATCAAATTCATCCCGGGAAATTATGTATTCCCCGATCCGGAACTGAATGGTGTGATCCAGATCAGTGGGAAACATGATATCATCATGGATGGGGATAGCTGCACCGTGAACGGAACAAATTTCCAAGGATATATGATTAAGATCGACAACTCCTCGAACATCGTGGTCCGAAATTTTGATTCTGTTTTTAACTACAAATACGCAATGTATGTTACCAATTCGAGCCACATAACCATCAACGGGAACTGCTTTTCCAGGAACAAAGTGGATTCGTCCGGCTCGATCAATGTATGGACTGATTACCAGCAAGCGCTCGGTGGAGGCGTGATGATGTACCAATGCAGGGCTGCAGACATTTTTAATAACATCATGAAGTTTCAGAATGATGGAGTGGCCCTGTATCATTGCGACAGCATCCGGGCGCACGACAATGACTTTGCCTGGAACACCTCTTATGGCATCCGCATGTTCTGGACCGACTCCTGTTATATTTATAATAACATTGCAAACCATATCAACCGCCCCCTTACAGATCCCAGCGACTGTGGCGCCTTGCTTATGATCATCTCCAATGAAAACCGTGTGGAGAACAATAACCTTACCTGGTCGGGAGATGGTGTTTTTCTAGGACAATACCAACATTCCAACATCCCGAACAACAATTATTTTGCCTATAATGAATGCTCGTATTCCCCTCACAATGCAATCGAGGCTACCTTCGCAGATGGAAATGTATACAAGCATAACAAATGCAACTACAGTGATTATGGGTTTTGGTTGGGATATTCCTTTAACAGTATTGTCGACAGCAATGAGGTTATTGGGAATTTTTATTCCGGCATCGCGATTGACCGGGGTTTTTCCAATTCCATCACCCACAATACCATCAGTGATAATCCTACTGGCATTGAATTGTGGAAAGGCAACCCGATCACCGGATATGAAAACCAGGTCTCAAAAGATTATTTCATCTATCAAAATGTTATTGAAGGGAATACACAAGGACTTTCTGCAATCAATACCCTGCACCTGGTTGCTACAGGAAACCAGTTCAATTATAATCAGAACCAGTCAATCTATTTGGAATCAACCTCCACTCAGGATACAATCAGCAATAACGATTTTCGGATGCCTACCTCTTATCACATTAAAAACTATTCATCCAATGATATCTATGCTCCCACTAACAACTTTGAACCGAACGATTCGGCATTGATCGCCGCTAAAATCTATGACAAGATTGACAATACTTCGAAGGGCCTGGTTAACTGGTACCCATCAAACTCCGGACCTGCTCCTGTTATTCAGAACAATCCGCCTTGCGACATGGCTGAACCCCAATCTGTTTGGTATGCCTATCCCGAAACCGGGTACCCGGGCCCCCGCATCCCGGATACGGTTTTTTTCGACAGTACAGAAAAAGTGAAAGGGTACGCTTCAGTTAAACTTGTTACCGGTAGAGGCTGGGATGTAGCTTTGAATTACCGCCCGGCTGATGATTCGCTTTCCCAGTGGTCACTAACACAACAGGATACCCTTTATTTCTGGGTCAGGACCATACCTAATATCATAATTGGTTTCCAGTATTTCCATATTCGCGTTGGGGATATATCAGGCGATTATTATAAGTACACTGCTTCACCCAACTTACTCACGTTAGCAAACTTGATCTGGATACAATACAAGGTTCCCCTGGCGGGAAATTCACAGTTCATCCGTACCATGGTTGGAACCATGTCACTGGATAAAGTTAATTATGTAGAATTTCACGCTGATACCTGGGACTATGGATATACGCTCTGGCTGGATGGTGTCCAGTTCCAACCCTGTTCACCGGTAACAGAGATCCCGCCTGAGAAAGGTACCGGAACAAATTCCCTTCTGATCTGGCCCAATCCAATTTCGGAAAATGGGTGGATTCGTTATCATCTGGAAGAAGGTGGAAATATCTTGCTGGAAATGTTCAATTCACAGGGAACAAAAGTCAATACATTGGCCAATGGTTATAGTCAACCGGGGAATTACAGCATTCCCGTTTCAAAAGGTCCACTGCCTTCCGGTATCTATATGATCAGGCTGACAACTCCGGTAGAATCAACAACGCGAAAATTGATCCTGGTCAAATAGATTACACGATTATTCTTACCTTTGCGGCCTTTATTTTTAACCGGATATTCCTGTGACGGGAAAGAAAAAAGTTATCATCGGCCTTAGCGGAGGAGTTGACTCTTCGGTTGCAGCATACCTTCTGAAGCAGCAGGGATATGATGTCACCGGGGTGACCATGTCAATCTGGGACGGAAAACCCAGTCTGATACCTTCCGGAAAGCATGCCTGTTATGGTCCCGATGAAAATGCAGAGATAGAAGAGGCAAGGAAACTGGCCAGCATCCTCGATATTCCTTACCAGGTGTTTGACTGCTCTCAAAAGTACAAAACACTGGTTCTTGACTATTTCCGCGAGGAATATCTTTCTGGACGTACTCCAAATCCCTGCGTGAAATGTAACCAGCTGATCAAATTCGGGATGCTTCCGGATATGGCAAAAATGGAAGGACTTGACTTCGACTATTTCGCCACCGGTCATTATGCGATTGTCGAATTAAATGCTCAACGGAAACGATTTTTACTGAAAAAAGGAGTTGATCCCAGGAAGGATCAGACCTATTTTATCTATCGCCTTACCCAAGAACAGCTTTCCAAAATCCTTTTTCCGATCGGAAACATGACAAAACAGGAAGTAAAGGAAATCGCCGCAAAGATCAACATCCCTTTATCTGAAAAGGAAGAAAGCCAG
>JBEKST010000064.1:0-12620 GCA_049516815.1 Bacteroidales bacterium
GATCCACGCCGATGAGTTTTACCTGAATGATATCACCCACTTTCAATGCATCTTCCACTTTTTCCAAGCGGGTCCAGTCGATTTCAGAAATATGAAGAAGCCCGTCCTGTCCGGGAAGAATCTCAACAAATGCGCCAAAAGGCATAATGTTCTTAACTTTTCCGGTGTAAATCTCGCCTACTTCCGGAACGGCAATAATCCCTTTGATCTTATTAACAACAGCATCCTTTGCCTCCACATTGTCAGCAATGATATCTACAATACCGAACTCCCCGATTTCCTGGATAACAATGGTAGTTCCGGTTTCGCGTTGCATTTCCTGGATGACCTTTCCGCCGGGCCCGATGATAGCGCCGATGAATTCCTTGGGAACTTTCATCTGGAAGATACGGGGGACAAAAGGTTTGTAGTCGGGACGCGGTGCAGAGATAGTCTTTTCGATCTCTCCAAGAATATAAAGACGTCCTGTTTTTGCCTGTGAGAGCGCTTCCCTGAGAATGTCGTAGGAAAGTCCTTCAACCTTGATGTCCATCTGGCAGGCCGTGATCCCATCGCGAGTACCACAGACTTTAAAATCCATGTCACCGAGATGGTCTTCATCGCCAAGAATATCCGAAAGAACAGCATATCTGCCGGTGGTTTTATCGGTGATCAATCCCATGGCAATTCCCGAAACCGGTTTCCGGATCTTTACACCGGCATCCATAAGTGCCATGGTTCCGGCACATACCGTAGCCATTGAAGAAGAACCGTTCGACTCAAGAATATCGGAAACGATCCGGATGGTATAAAGGTTTTCCTCTGCAGAAGGTAATACGTTTTTCAATGCACGCAATGCCAGGTTTCCATGTCCGATCTCCCGGCGGCTGGTGCTGCGGATCGGTTTAACTTCACCGGTTGCAAATGATGGAAAGTTATAGTGAAGGATAAAATTGACTTTGCCTTCAATCACCGCACCGTCGATCATCTGCTCATCGAGCTTGGAACCGAGCGTAACCGTAGTCAGGGATTGGGTTTCTCCACGTGTAAAGATTGCCGAACCATGGGCGGCAGGAAGGTAATCTACCTCGCACCAGATCGGGCGGATTTCATCGAGACGGCGTCCATCAATACGTTTCTTGTTGTCCAGGGTTGCATTCCGGATAGCCTCTTTTTCCACTTCATGAAAATACCGGTTGACCAAGGATTTCTTTTCTGCCTGTTCTTCTTCGGGAAGGGAAGCTACAAATTCTTCCTTCACGTCATCAAACATCTCCTTACGGATTTTCTTATTGGCAATGCCTTGTTTTGCAACCTCGTAAATCTTCTGGTAGGTAGCATTCTTCAGCGCCTCCTTTAATTCAGGGTCGTTTGTTTCATGACAGTATTCACGAACTGTTTTTGTGGTTTCCAGCATCTGCACCAGTTCTTTTTGGGCAATGCACTGTTGTTTTATGGCTTCATGTGCAAACATGATGGCCTGAACCATCTCCTCTTCCGATATTTCTTTCATCTCGCCTTCTACCATCATAATATTGTCGTAAGATGCGGCAACCATGATATCAAGGTCGGAGATCGCAAGATCTAAAATGGAGGGGTTGATGACAAACTGTCCGTTGATCCTTCCCACCCGGACTTCCGAAATGGGGCCGTTGAAGGGAATATCGCTGATTGCAAGCGCCGAGGATGCAGCAAGACAGGCAAGTGCATCCGGCAACATGTTCTTGTCGGAAGACATCAGGGTGACAATCACCTGTACTTCTGCATGAAAATCTTCCGGGAATAAAGGCCTGAGGGCACGATCGACCAGACGGGCGATCAGCACTTCATAATCGGAAGGCCGTGTTTCACGTTTGAAAAAACCACCAGGAAAACGTCCGGCAGCTGCATATTTTTCACGGTATTCAACCGTCAATGGCATAAAATCAACATCTTCATTTGCCTCTTTTGCAGCAACAACCGTTGCCAGCAACATGGTATCACCCATTTTTACTACAACAGAACCGTCGGCCTGTTTGGCCAGCTTGCCGGTTTCAATGGAGATCGTTCTCCCGTCGGACAGCTGAAATTCTTTAACAATTTTACTCATCTTTTTTTCTTACAATTATTTCTTTATCAATGGATACTAAAAAAGGCAATCGGTTGAATTGCCTCTTTTCTAAAAAACAGGAATATCATGATTTATTTACGGATCTTCAGTTTCCTGATGATCACCCTGTAACGTTCAATGTCTTTAGCTTTGAGGTAATCCAGCAGTTTCCTGCGTTTTCCTACCATCATGACGAGCGAACGTTCTGTGGCGAGATCTTTCTTGAACTCCTTCAGATGTTCGGTGAGGTGTTGAATCTTTTTCGTAAACAATGCAACCTGTGCTTCTGCTGAACCGGAATCAAATTCTGATTTTCCGAATTCCTTAAATGCTTTTTTCTTTTCCTCTGGCGCAATATTCATACTGAACTTCTTGTAATTTATTAGGTTATTTCCTTTTCCTATTCGAACGGGGTGCAAAAGTAATAATTTCTTTTGAAGAATACAAATATATCTGAACAGGGTAGTCTCAGTTTGAAGAATAAAAAGAAAATATTAATTTTAGAAAATTCGGTGTGTGCGATATGATCTTTTACACACTAATTTTTATACTTTCCTCTATGGATTGGGAAATAGGCATAGGTATAATTATGTCAGGTATTATTGCATTAATTTTTGATGCCTTACTTTAATGGACGGATGGTTAATTCTGCGCTATGAGTATTATTGAAAATATCCAAATCATAGTCCTTTTTAGGACTACCGATATCAACAACAATATATTGCCCCAGAATTCCTGTTCTAACTTTATGCCCATAACGACTTAATAAAGAAATGATTTGTGATGCGAAATTTTCACTTTCTTGATCTGTTTGGTACGTAACTAAAACTTCATAATTTAAAGGGATGTTGTCTTTAAGGAATCTAATATCTTTTACGGTCAAAATTCTTTGTAGGGGTTTCGGTGGAAAAACAATGGTCTGATTAACAATTCCCCCAGTTTGTCCGATGCTTAAATTACCATTATTTTCAATTTTTCCCATTTGTGGGGGCGTTTTTTGCGCTTCTGTTTGATGTTTTGATTCCCTGTTTATTGTTTTTGCACTTTCTGTTTTGACTATGGGCGCATTTTGATAGACAATTTTGTTACCGTTAATATATTCATTTGACACATTCCCTTTATTAAAATTCTCTTGTTTACTCTTGATGATGTTTTGAGTGGCTGAATCTGTTGCTATTGATATATCTGAGTTCTTATTTTTATCAATACTTAAGTTTTCTTTTGAGTCATTTTTTGTACTACAAGTTTGTATTCGCCAGCTTATCAAACCAAGTAGGGCTATAAATAAAGCTACAAGCAATTTATTTCTCATTGACTTTTTAAAAAGCATATATAAATAATTCTAAAGGGATAACAATAATACAGAATTTGTGTAGAATAACAAAGGAAAGTGAAACAAAATTTATTTCATGGAGAGCCTTACAATATCCTCTATCTCCATAATATCTTTAGTTAATCCTGCTTCCACTGCTGGGATTACTCTTATTGTCTTATGAATCCTGCAAAAGTTATAGTAAACAAAGTGTAGGGCAATAGCGTAACAATGGTTTTAAATCTTCTTGGAGAACGCATTTGTAAGGCGGGTAAATCTTATCATGCTCATTCTCATTGTTAAATTTTGCCGTTCTACAAAACTTGTGGATATGTGTTTTTCTTCCGGGTTTCCCATGATTTTTTTCCTTATGGTTCCCTTACATTCTTTCGGGCTGTACCTTCTGTTTTCGGGATCACCAGAAATGCCGTATAGTTTCATTAGTTGAACATAGTCTACGTTAGCCATAGAGGCATCTTCAACAGCATCATGATAAGCCTTCCATCCGTCCGTTGTTAATTGAGCCCTGTTTTTAAGCCTGAAAGCAACGTCCTGCATAAAAAGGTATGCTGTTTCTGCATCTCTATTGCTAACGAGCCAGGAAACGACTAATTTAGTATCTGCATCAATTCCTACCCACGTCCAAACATCTCCACTAATGCCCCCCCTTTCTTCCGGCAGGTTGCTTTGTTTGGCATAAACGAAACTCCAAATTTCATCTCATTGCACCCGTTTTGAAGCTTCATTAACAACTTTTTCATTATGGAAATCCTGACATGTTTTGCCAACATCAACAAGTAATTTAGTAACGATGTTGATTGATGCGCCCGTGATCCGGGAAGCTGCTCTTAGGCTACTACCTTCAACGAGCAGGTTGATGATCCATACTTTCTTGGGTAATGGTAATTAATTTATATTTACAAGAATTAATTACCCTGCAAATACAATACTTTATTCTTGATTATCAAGCATAAAAATCATTATAAATGTTAAAAAATATTGATTCTAAATAATCATTGAAGAATGTTTATAAACGTACTTATTATCAATACTTTATTGAAAAATAAATTAAAATGATTTCTTGACTTTAGTGATTTCAAAATAGTATTTTTGTCGTTTTTTTCTTACCCACTTGACAAAAATAGTTTTTTGTTGTAGTTTTGTCAACGCGTCTGGAAAGAGTCGCATAGCGTCTCGAGGAGGGGAATCATTCCCCATCACCAGTCGCTTTTTTTATTTAAACAAATCCCCTTTATATGTATTTCTGTTACATTGACGAAGCGGGAAATCCCGAAATAAGTGATGCTTCAACGCATTTTGTATTAGCTGGATTAGCTATCCCGGTTAAGAAGTGGAAAGTGTGCGAAAATGATATTAATAGAATTAAAAAAAAGTATGATTTAGAAAACACAGAAATACATACCGCATGGATATTAAGAAATTATCACGAGCAGGATTTAATAAGCGATTTTGAGAAACTGCCTTATTCACAAAGAAGAATAGAGGTTGAAAAAAGTAGAAATATTCATTTACATAAATTACAATTAAACCCCCAACTCAATAAAAATCTAAAACAAACAAAAAAGAATTATGGACATACTAAAGATTATGTTCATTTAACACACAAGGAAAGAAAGGAATATATAACAGAACTTGTTACTTGTATCGGGAAATGGGGTTTTGCGAGATTATTTGCTGAGTGTATTGATAAATTGAATTGGGTCGCGTCCTCTGCAAAACAATCCATTAACGAACAGGCGTTCAATCAAATTGTTTCCAGGTTAGAACATTTCTTACAAATATTAGACGCTTCGCAACAAGCAGAAATTCCTGTTGCAAGAAGGGAAATATTGAATTATGGGTTAATCATTCATGATAATAATGAAACAATAGCCAAAAAGCACACCCAATTAATGAAAGATTTTCATAGCAAGGGAACACCTTGGACAAAAGTAGAAAATATAATTGAGACCCCATTATTTGTCAATTCAGAACTAACAAGTATGGTTCAAATAGCTGATTTATGCTGTTATTCTCTTAGGAGATATGTAGAAAATGGAGAAGAAGAGTTATTTAATGAGATATATAAACGTGCTGACAGGAAGGGGGATGCGGTAGTAGGTGTACGACATTTTACAACTGCTTCATGTAAATGCATTATTTGTAAAAATCATTCAAAAACAGATTAGTTCTTCTCCCATCTTTTCTTGGCTGCCAAACTTGGCATCTCCTTGCGTCTTTCAGGGCTTAACTTTTACGCCCCTGCTTTTCCGCTTGACAAAGAACCCGGATCACCTTACCTTTGATCTGCTGGAAATCCTTTAATAGTAATTATATCCAGGATGAGTAACATGTTTAATTTTCAAGCATATGGAAAATTTCAAAGAAGAATTTAAAGTAAAAGGGGAAGAAGTGATCGGGAAGGTCAAAGAATTATTGCATGAAGGCAATATCAGGAAGCTGATCATCAAGGATGAAGATGGGAAAGTATACCTCGAAATTCCTGTGACATTGGGCCTGGTCGGGGCTGTTCTTGCTCCGACAGTGGCAGCAGTAGGTGCTCTTGCAGCCATGGTTGCAAACCTGAAGATCGAAGTGGTCAGGACCGAAGAACCGGAGGCGCCGAAACCTCCTGAAAATAAAGCATAATTTTCCTAGGCTATACGGGGATGGGTTATAGGAGTCAATTCCCGGGGGATTTTTTATAATTCATTCCAGATCCTGTAGGACAATTCGGCCTGGATCCCAAGCATCCGGAGTCCGTTTTGAACCATGGCGCCTGCTGCTGATCCTTTCTTCAAAAAGATTGTCATTCCGGGATTATACACCAGATCATAGAGGAAATGATTTTCCGAAAGAAAATGATAGGGGATGGCAGGAAACGTTTCTACCGAGGGGAACATCCCCAATGGGGTTGCATTGACAATCAGGGTATGGCTTGAAATAATATCTGCTGTAAGTTCAGTATATAAAATATGATCTGCTGATTTTTTCGAGCGGGTGATAAAGAAATAAGATATTCCCAATTCAGCCAATGCATAGGCAACCGCTTTTGCTGCACCCCCGCTTCCCAGGATCAGGGCTTTACGGTGTTTAGAGAAATCGGCAGATCGAAGGAATCCATCGGCGTCGGTATTAAACCCTTTCAGGTGAATGGTTCCTTTTTCCCGGCATATGCGGATAGTGTTGACAGCACCGATTTTTTCAGCTTTCGCATCCAGTTCTTCAAGCCAGGGAATGATCTGTTCTTTATAGGGAATGGTTACATTCAGCCCTTTAAGGTCCGGGTGTTTGAGCAGGAGAGCGGGAAATTTATCCAGCGAGGGCAAAGGGAAATTAAGATAACGGTAACCGGATCTGCCTTCTATTCTGAGTTTCTCGGCAAACCATGATCCTGATCCGGAGTGTGAAAGGGGGTACCCTATCAGTCCATAGATGATCATGGCCTGTTATTCCAGTTTGTATTTCTTGCATTCATCCGGGAGGAAGCGGAAGAAGGTATCTCCCCGGAGACCGAGACGAAGTGTTTCCATGGGAATGATATCGTTGGGAGAAATATTTCCCAGGTTCACATTGGATCCGAAATGATTGATGAACCATGCCTGCTGTGATTTCAGCGGGGCTTCCCAGAGGATCTGGTCGATGGCGATCTTCGAGAGGATCATGTTGATGAGGACAGTATGTGCTTTTCCGCTGGGGCGGTAGATGCCTACGGTTCCGCTTTCGCGCGCTTCGGCAATCACCTTGAATGCTCCGGCTGACAGCTCGGTTTCCATCATCTCGATCCAGCGTGCTGGTGCGATTAGGATACCAGCCTCCTTGGCGCCGACTTCCGAGAGCACCGTGTAATTTTTCGAATAATTGCGAACAAATTCACATTTCTTTGCATGGTCGATCCGCATGGAACCATCCGAAATCTCAATGGTATCAATTCCAAGACCGTCAATAAACCGGCGGTACTCATCCTCCATGTTGCGGATCAGAAAGGCTTCAAATAAGGTTCCTCCTAGATAGACCTTGATGTTCGCTTTCTGGTAAAGTTTGACCTTTTCTTTAACGTTAGGCGTTACTACCGAGGTTCCGAAACCCAGCTTCACAAAATCGGTAAGATCGGCTGAAACAGAAATGAAATCTTCGGCTTCGCGGATGCTGAGACCTTTATCCATAACCATAGCGACTCCGCTTGTTCTTGGTTTCTTTGTTCTTTCCGGCATCAGGGGTAAATGGATATTTTCCATATATATAGTTTTGTAAATAGATTTTTTAGCAAAACGGGTCAATACTGGAAGGATGTTACTATCACTTGTCGCGGTATCCTTCAATAATACCCGTGATGGTTTGGTTTTCCCTGAGATCGGGAAAGGCCTTAAATATCTTACGGTGGCCGTCATAATCCATGGAAAGAGCTTTTTCGAGCACCTCGCAGGCATGCTTGGTCTTTCCTGATTTCAACAAATAGATCGAACTTGCATAAAGGAAATCGGGATTCTGTTCATGCCACTTCAATCCTTCCTTCAATGTTGCCAGGGCTTTATCGTATTCTTTTTGGTCAGCATAGACCATCGAGAGTTCCAGCCATACTTCCGGGTCATTGGGTTCCAGCTCGATCACCTTGCGGTATGATAATACACCCTCTTCAACCTGCGCCAGTTTCATCTGGATGTCGCCCTTAATGAACCAGTAATCAGGAATGGTAGGAGCAATTTTAATAGCGCGTTCAACGTAGGTTAACGCCACCTTCGGGTTGTTCAGGGCATCGTATGCAACACCTGCCCCAAGCCATGCATCCCCGAACTCGGGATCAATATCGATTGCCTTGGTGTAATATTGGATCGCTGCTTCAAACTTTTCCATCTTCTCATAACACTCGGCGATGTAGTAGAAGGTCAGCGGTTCCGGATCCTCATAGAAGCTGGTTTCAAGGTAGGTTTCGATGGCACTGGAATAGTTGTTGAGGTTGGCATAACAGTTTGCTTTGTTAAAATAAGCCGATGCAAAAGTCTCATCGATGGCGATGGCATAGTCGTATGCTTCGATAGCCTTTTCGAAAAGTTCAAGGTTGCTGTAAGCAATTCCAAGGTTGAACCAGGCAGCCTTGGAAAACGGACGATTTTTAAGATAGCCTTCCAGGAAAGTGATCGCCTTTTCAGTTTGCTGTGAGATCTCGAAACAAAACGAAAGCTCATACAATGTAGCATCGTTGTCGGGATTCTGTTCTGTTGCCTGTGTAAGGAACTCGATGGCTTTCTCGTATTTTCCAAGGTTCTCGTATTCAAAAGCAATGTTCGACAGGATCTCATCCGGATCATCGGAATCATGCAATGCCAGCGTATATTCCTCGATAGCTTTCTCCGAACGATCGAGCTGGCTGTAAAGGTTTCCCTTTGCTAAGTGAATTTCGCAATCGTCGAAATTATTTCCGTCGAGGTCCGACAGGAGCTTTAAAGCTTTCTCATTCTTGTCGGTGGAGATAAGGAATTGGGCCTTTTTCAGCAGGAGACCGGTTTCGCTGGGATACTGTTCCAGGGCGATGGCGATACAGGATTCAGCTTTGCGGATCTCATTATTGAAAAGATAATAATCGATGAGCTCTTCGAATTCATCCAAATCGAAAAAATAATGCTGATCGTCCCTTACCATTTGCTCGAAACGCCGGGCAAGTTGACGGGTTTCAGGATCTGAATAAGGATCGAAGGGATCTTCCATCATTTGTCAGCGATAAACCGCTTTTTAACGTCACTGCAAAAATACGAAAAATAAATGAGGGTAATTCCTGGCTTTGCCCAGTTTTTATTTTTTTTCAACAACGCCTTTCCCATACATTAAATAAACTTTACTTTTGCCTCAAACTTAGAAGAGATTATGAGCCTTATAAAGTCTATTTCCGGTATCAGGGGAACCATCGGCGGAAGACCCGGAGAAGGACTGACCCCGGATGATATTGTAAAATTTACGGCCGCCTTTACTGCATTTCTTAAGAAAGAAAGTAATAACGAACGGTTGCAGATTGTCATTGGCAGGGATGCCCGGGTCTCCGGTAGCATTATGAACGACCTGATCTCGGGAACCATACTTGCCATGGGTGCCGACGTGATCGATATCGGCCTCACCACGACACCTACCACCGAACTGGCTGTACTCGAAACCGGAGCACAGGGAGGCATTATCATCACGGCAAGCCATAATCCGAAACAATGGAATGCACTGAAGCTGCTCAACCATCTTGGGGAATTTCTTTCTGCAGCCGACGGAGAAGAAGTGGTGAGGATCTCTGAAGCATCGGAATACCAGTACGCCGATGTGATCCGGTTGGGAAGATATTCTTACGACGATTCCTTCATCCGGAAACATATTGATTTGATCCTGGCCCTTTCATTGGTCGATACCGATTCTATCAGAAAAGCACGCTTCACCATTACCGTGGATGCGGTCAATTCAACCGGTGGTATTGCTGTCCCGATGTTGCTGAAAGCATTGGGAGTAAATAAGATCGATCTCCTCAACTGCCAGCCGAACGGGGAATTTGCGCACAATCCTGAACCTCTGCCTGAACACCTCACTGAGATCTGCGAAAGGGTGGTGAAGATCAATGCCGATCTTGGCATCGTGGTCGATCCCGATGTAGACCGCCTTGCCATTATCGACGAAATAGGAGAACCCTTTGGTGAAGAATATACCCTGGTGGCAGTGGCGGATTATATCCTGCAGAACCAGCCGGGGAACACGGTTTCCAATTTATCCTCCACACAGGCGCTCAGGATTATCACAGAGAAAGCCGGCGGAAAATATTTTGCCTCAGCAGTAGGGGAGGTGAATGTAGTGGAAATGATGAAAAAACAGAAAGCCGTAATCGGGGGCGAAGGGAATGGCGGAGTGATATATCCTGAACTTCATTACGGAAGAGACGCACTGGTGGGGATCGCACTTTTCCTGACACACCTTGCACAATCAGGGAAGACCTGCTCAGGCCTTCGCGACAGATATCCTTCCTTTTTTATCTCAAAAAATAAAATCGAGTTTACACCAGAGATAGACATCGACGAGATCCTGGAGAGGATCATCAGGAAATATAAATCAATGAAGATCACTACCATCGACGGGGTGAAAATCCATTTCGACAACGAATGGGTTCATCTGAGGAAATCTAATACTGAACCCATTGTCAGGATATATGCCGAAAGCGACCTTCCTGACAAGGCAGAAAACCTGGCCAAAAAGATCATTAATGATTTCAAAGAAATCTTGAACGAGAAAAACGCGGAATGACTAAAAAGAAAACCCGTAAACCTATACGCTACAGGACACTCAAGCTGAAACTGACCACGCGCCAGAAAAGGTCCCTCGAGAATTTCTGCAAGAGCCGGGGAACAACGCCCACCAAGATCATCAAAAAATCCATCCGCCCCCTGCTGGACAATTATGCTACCTCATCACCCTGTCCTCCGCAGGTATCACACAAACAGCTGGAGCTGTTTGGGACTGACTAAAGAATGCAGGGTTAATTGATAATTGACAATGGATAATTGACAATTTTTTCGCCATTTCGCTATTTCGCTTCTCGCTATTTCTTCAGAAGCATCCCCTCGTATGGCGTACGGTTCAGGATAGACCGGCCAAGGGTAATCTCGTCGGTAAACTCCAATTCATCGCCGATGGAAACACCGCGGGCGAGGGTGGTGACTTTCAGTGGAAAATCCTTCAGTTTGCGATAGAGGTAGAAATTGGTTGTATCGCCTTCGATGGTGGTTGGAAGCGCCAGTACAATCTCCTTCACTTCTCCTTCCGCAATACGGGTGACCAGGCTTTCGATGGCCAGATCTTCCGGCCCGATCCCTTCCATGGGTAAAATGATCCCACCGAGTACATGATAAACGCCGTTCATCTGCCCCGTGTTCTCAATGGCCATCACATCGCGGGTGGTTTCCACCACACAGATGGTGGATTTATCCCTTTTTGGGCTGGCACAGATCGAACAAAGATCGGCATCTGAGATGTTGTAGCATTCCCTGCAATAGCGGATCTCTTTCCGCATCTTTACTACCGCGTTTCCGAATGCCTCTACCTCCGAAATATCTTTACGGAGCAGGTGAAGGGCCAGCCGCAGCGCACTTTTACGCCCGATACCCGGTAGTTTCGAAAGTTCCGAAACAGCATTCTCGAGGAGTTTTGACGGATAGGTATTCACGGGTGATCAAACATTAACGGTACAATCATGAATAATAAACCTGCTTTCCGTGCGTTTATCACATGAAAAACAATCCCTACTTTTACAACCGCAAAAGTACATTATTATAAGAACCCCATGAAGCAATTTCTTTTTTTTATCCTCATCGCGATGATTCCGTTTCCGGGTTTTACACAGGAAACACTCAATAAAAAAGATGCAGCCGGAAAGAGACAGGGCCAGTGGATTAAATTGGATTCTGCCGGCCGGAAAGTGTATGAAGGACAGTTTAAAAACAACATCCCGCAAGGTACTTTTAAATACTATTTCCCTGGTGGCTCGATGAAGGCTGTTTCCGTTTTTTCAGAAGACGGGAAGACGACTACAACGACCACTTATTTCCCCACAGGGAAAAAGAATGCGGAAGGAAAATATGTGAATGAGAAACGGGAAGGATTATGGCGTTTCTTCAGTGAATATGATGAATCGCTTGTTTCGGAAGAAATGTATAAAACAGGAAAAAAGAATGGGACCGCAAAGACCTATTTTGCCGGAAAGATCGTAGCGGAGTCGATCACCTGGAAAGATGGACTACGGGAAGGATCCTGGATGCAGTATTTTGACGATGGCACGGTAAAACTACAGGGAACCTATAAAAATGACCTGAAAGAGGGGCCAATGACGGTATTTTATCCCACCGGCCAGAAGTTCAATACGGGGCAATACATCAATGGCTATCCCGATGGTAAATGGTTCACTTATGACCTCGACGGGAAACTGTTATCGACCGATATCTATGATCACGGCGTACTGATCAAAACCGACAAAACTCCTGAACCGCCCAAAACGGAGATACAGGTGGAAGAGAAATAGCGATTGCTTCGTCACTACGCTCCTCGCAATGACAAAAAGCGAAATAGCGAAATGGCGAAATCCAGCATCCAGCATCCAGCATCCAGCATCAGTTCAGTTAAAACACTTCAGCTTATTATTCGTTCCTAAACGTCAACTTACCCGCCTTCTCATCCACCACGATCTTGCTGTCTTTATCCACTTTCCCTTCCAGGATCATTTTC
>JBEKST010000065.1:0-12536 GCA_049516815.1 Bacteroidales bacterium
GAACTATCCCGACAATGTTTTTCCCGATATCATGCACATCTCCTTTTACCGTAGCCAGCAATATTTTCCCGGCACTGCTTGAGGCCATTGGATTTTCCTTGTTTTCCTCTTTTATGTATGGAAGCAGCCGGGCAACGGCCTTCTTCATGACACGGGCGCTTTTCACAACCTGGGGTAGGAACATCTTCCCTGAACCGAATAAATCACCTACCATATTCATGCCCTCCATCAGAGGGCCTTCAATGATCTTCAGACCCCATTCATAATGCTGTCGTGCTTCTTCAATATCTTCCTCAATATAATCCAGGATTCCCTTTATCAATGCATGTTTCAGGCGTTCTTCCACGGTTCCCCTCCGCCACTCCTTCTCTTCAATCTCCTTTTTACCCGTTTTTTTCAGGGTCTCTGCATACATGATCAGCCTTTCGGTGGCATCTTTCCTGCGATTCAGCACCACATCCTCGATAAGTTTCAGTAAGTCGGATGGAATTTCGTCATAAACCGGAAGCGCTCCTGCATTCACAATCCCCATATCAAGTCCTGCCTGGATCGCGTGATAGAGAAAAACCGCATGCATCGCTTCCCGGATGACATCATTGCCCCGAAACGAAAACGACAGATTACTAATCCCTCCGCTCACCTTGGACATAGGAAGGTTTTCCTTGATCCATCGGGTTGCCTTAAGAAAATCGACACTATAATTATTATGTTCTTCTATCCCTGTGGCAATGGTCAGAATGTTCGGATCAAAAATAATGTCTTCGGCAGGGAACTTTATATCCTTTGTCAGGATATTGTAAGCCCGTTGACAAACCATCTTTCTTCTTTCCAGTGTTGTGGCTTGTCCTTCTTCATCGAAAGCCATGACAATGACAGCAGCCCCGTAATTCCGGATCTTCTCCGCTCTTTCTCTGAAGACTTCTTCGCCTTCTTTCAGGCTGATGGAGTTAACGACTGCTTTTCCCTGAATACACTTTAACCCGGCTTCGATCACTGACCATTTGGAGGAGTCGATCATCACCGGTACTTTTGCCACATCCGGATCGGAAGCAGCCATATTGAGGAAACGTGTCATAGCTTTTTCCGAATCCAGCATGGCCTCATCCATATTCACATCGATGATCTGTGCGCCGTTTTCCACCTGCTGGCGGGCTACAACGAGAGCCTTTTCGTATTTATCATCGCGAATAAACCTGGCAAATTGCCTCGAACCGCTAACATTAGTCCTTTCACCGACATTGATAAAATTGCTGCCTTTAAAAATAGTGAGGGATTCCAATCCGCTGAGAGACAATTCATGTTTTGCCGGTGGCACCTGTCTTGGCTTTGCTCCCGCTGCAGCTTCAGCAAAGAGACGGATATGATCGGGGGTGGTGCCACAGCAGCCGCCGATGATGTTGGCAAACCCGCTGACAAGGAAATCACGGATAAATACCGACATTTTTTCGGGTGATTCATCATACTCCCCGAATTGGTTCGGAAGGCCGGCATTCGGGTAAACACTCACATAAAAGGGCGCTTTCATGGACAGTTCTTCCAGAAAAGGTCGTAATTCCTTTGCTCCCAGCGAACAATTCAAACCGATGGAAAACAATTCCGGATGGGAAAGAGAGATCAGAAAAGCATCCACCGTTTGTCCGCTTAGGGTCCTTCCGCTTGCATCCGTTATGGTCCCGGAGATCATAAGAGGTATATGACTATTTCTTTTTTTCCGGATGTCGAGGATCGCCATTACGGCAGATTTGGCATTCAGGGTATCAAAAATTGTCTCAACCAGAAGAAGATCAACGCCTCCATCCAGTAAACCATTCACCTGTTCGGTATACACGTTATACAGATCATCAAACGTGACGGAACGATATGAAGGATCGTTCGCATCCGGTGACATGGATGCCATTTTATTGGTCGGGCCGATGACGCCAGCAACAAAACGGGGTTTGGCGGGTGTAAGCAGAGTATATTTTTCGGCAGCTTCTGCTGCCAGTTGAGCAGCCGTTTTATTGATCTCGTAAACAAGGGATTCCATGTGGTAGTCAGACATGGAGATCCGGTTGCTGTTGAAAGTATTGGTTTCTATGATATCCGCTCCTGCCAAGAGATATTGTTCATGAATTTCCCTGGCGATATGGGGTTGAGTCAATGAGAGCAAGTCATTATTTCCATTAAGGGAGTAAGGAAAATCGCGAAAACGAACACTACGGAATCCGGATTCGTCCAACCTATAACGCTGGATCATGGTTCCCATGGCGCCATCCAGGACCAGAATGCGATTTGCTATTTCGTTATAGATGTTTTTTTTCATTCCTCAACATCCGTTTTCAATGCATAAACCAGCATATAATCGGAAATCCTTTCATAGAAAATGTCATACTTTTTAGTGCTTTCGGGCGTACTCAACAGGGCTGTGCATTGACCTTTTTCACCGCAAAGATAATTAAAGGATTCAATGAAAATATCACGTTTAAAATCCACTTCGGGCCTTCCATAAATCTTGTATAAGGCTTCTTTGGCCCCCCATGCGATATATAACTTTTCCAATCTGTCGGCTTCACCTATTTTCAGGTATTCCTCCACGGATAGAAATTTGTCCTTGATCCGGTAGATCCTGTCTTTGAGGCGTTCGATATCAATTCCAACCGGACCGGTTTTACTGGTAATAACGGCAGAATAATCTCCCGAGTGGGAGATGGAAAGATATAACCTGCTGTTTCTCAAATGTGGTTTCCCAAAAGAATCATATTCAAGAAAGGGATGATCGGGAGAAAGCATTTTTTTCAGCAGGATATGGTAGCTGAGCCATTGTTTCTTCCTGACCTCGCTTTTAAATGATGCATATTGGACCTTTTCAGTGGGATCTAATTCTATCTGTTTTTTAAGGTCCTCTTTCGCCTCATCAATTCTCCATATTCCCAATTTTGTATTGGGCCCGTGTGATTCCATTTTTAACAGGGGCATCCGGTTGATTTTTTAATCTCATGTTCCCGGCAAAAGTACAATATAAAAATAAAATCATTAATTTTGCACGCCTGTTGAACGAAACCTAACATATGTAATAATGGAAAATATGACTGTGAAAACCAAACTGAATTATAAAGTAGCCGACCTTTCCCTGGCAGAGTGGGGGAGAAAAGAAATTGAGATCGCAGAAAAAGAAATGCCCGGACTGATGTCGATCCGGAAAAAATATACACAGGAAAAACCCCTGAAAAATGCCCGCATCAGCGGTTCTCTTCACATGACCATCCAAACGGCCGTGTTGATCGAAACCCTTATTGAACTTGGGGCGGATGTTCGCTGGGCCAGTTGCAATATTTTCTCCACACAGGATCATGCTGCCGCTGCACTGGCTGTGAAAGGAATCCCTGTGTTTGCCTGGAAAGGAGAATCGCTGGAAGAATATTGGTGGTGTACGAACCAGGCACTGACATTCCCCGGTGGGAAAGGTCCAAACCTGGTTGTTGACGATGGAGGCGATGCCACTTTACTGATCCACAAGGGATATGCAATTGAAAATGATCCTTCCCTGTTGAAACGAATTCCCTCAAACCCGGAAGAAAAAACCATTTATGGACTCCTGAAGGAGCTTTATGTAGAAGATAAAACCAAATGGCATGATATTGTTAAGGAGTGGAAAGGTGTTTCCGAAGAAACTACTACCGGCGTACATCGCCTGTACCAGATGAAAGAGCAGGGAACACTCCTGGTTCCGGCGATCAATGTGAACGATTCAGTCACAAAATCGAAATTTGACAATTTATATGGATGCCGCGAATCCCTGGCAGATGGTATCAAACGTGCTACGGATGTTATGATAGCAGGGAAAGTAGTTGTCGTTCTCGGGTACGGTGATGTAGGTAAGGGCTGCGCAAAGTCGATGCGTGCTTACGGAGCCCGCGTGCTGGTGACAGAGATCGACCCGATTTGCGCCCTGCAGGCTGCCATGGAAGGTTTTGAGGTAACAACGGTTGAGAATGCCCTTCCGGAAGGAAACATATGGGTAACAGCAACCGGTAACAAAGATGTGATCACAGCACAGCATCTTTCCCTGATGAAAGATGAATCCATTGTTTGCAACATCGGCCATTTTGACAATGAGATACAGGTTGCCCAAATGGAAGCATGGCCGGGCATTAAAAAAATCACAATCAAACCTCAGGTGGACCAATACATTTTCCCGGACAGGAAAAAGATTTATCTGCTTGCAGAGGGCCGGTTGGTCAACCTGGGTTGTGCGACAGGCCACCCTTCTTTCGTGATGAGCAACTCTTTTTCAAATCAGACACTGGCGCAACTGGATCTTTGGAAAAACAATTACGAGATTGATGTCTATCGGCTTCCCAAACAACTGGACGAAGAAGTTGCACGCCTGCATTTGGAACAATTAGGAGTCAGGTTGACAAAACTTACTGAAGAGCAGTCAAGTTATACCGGGATCCCGGTTGAAGGACCCTACAAACCTGAGCACTACAGATATTAAGAGAATTACGATTTACGGTTTACGAATAAATCATAAATCTAAAATCCAAAATCTAAAATTGTAAATTGTTAATTAGCAGAATAATAGTTAGTTATAGATGAGCAGGGTTGTTCCGTTATAAGAGGTTTGGTATTGTTTCATCGGATAAGAAGAAGGGCCGGAATAAGGTAAACCGTTGGTAAGGATAAATTTTGATTTACAGGAAGGGCAAACAGTTGTAATTCCCGAAGAATCAACAATAATCCTTGCGCTTGTCTGGTTCCAGTCGTAAGGACAAGCCCGTTCGAATGCCATGAAACCATTGGTTGACGCCCTGAAAACGATGATTCCCCTGTACCCACCCGTAAGGTATTCCCACCCATTTACGGAATTCAAACGGATGTACTCGGTGGAGTTCGGATCAATAGCAATGCTGACGGCAACAACCGGTATCTCATTTTGTTGTTTCTCTTTTTTGCATTGAGGGAGAAGAAAAACAAACACAAATAATAATAAAAGAAAACTCGTCCGATGAAATTTTGGGCTCATTTTGATTTTTTTTATAAACGCAATATTAATAAGAATATTTTATTCCGGTGGAGAAGGAATCATCAAACAAAAAAAAGTATTTTTTTTATTTTCGCAGTGATATTGTTAGCAATGCCTTATGGGCTCTCTTCCTGTTCACAGGAAAAAGATGTAAACAAACGCCGGATCGAGAAAGAGAAAGCGCAGAAAGATAAGGAAGCAAGAAAAAAATATGAACAGGCCATCATACGACATGAAAAAATCCAATCGGCTGCAACCCGTTCCATGATGAAGGAGACAAAAAAAGAATCGCCGAAGAATACACCCCTGAAACGTTCTTCAGGAAAAAAATGTAAATGACAACAGGTTCTGTTGCCTTTAATTTATCCTCTATTTAGAAGGAATTTATATTTTAATTATTGGCTAGAAATCATTTGGAACTTATTTTAAAATTATATTATCTTTACCATCTTTTTAAGCCCGAAGTATAATTTAACATAAAATTAATGGTATGTTAAGACATTTACTGTTAGCTATTGCATTGGTTCTGACAACAAATTTGTTAGTCTTTTCACAGACCGGATCAGGCACCCTTAAGGGAAGAATTACAGATAAGAAAACAAACGAACCCATTCCTTTTGCGAATATCGTTGTTGAAATCGGAGGTGTTCAGGTAGGTGGATCCACGACAGATTTTGACGGTAATTTCATGATCAAACCTATCCCTCCGGGAAAAATTGATTTGAAAGCTACCTACGTGGGATATACTCCTTTTACAATGAAAGGGATTGTAATCTTTGCCGATAAAATTCAATTCCAGAATGTCGAATTACAGACACAGTCAATAAATCTGAAAGAAGTCGAAGTTGTGGAGTACAAGGTTCCGTTGATCTCAAAAGACCAGACGGTTTCCGGTGGAACGGTTTCATCGGAGGATATTGCCAAGATGGCAAACAAATCGGCAGAGGCAGTAGCCACGACAGTAGGTGGGGTTGGTACCGATGCCAATGGTTCCATTACCAGTATGCGTGGTCAGCGTTCTACCGGTACGGTTTATTATATTGATGGTATTCGTGTCATTGGAAGTACTTCATTACCTCAATCTGCAATCGAGCAGGTGGAAGTCATCCTGGGTGGTACCCCGGCAAGTTACGGGGATGCAACCGGAGGGATTATCAGTGTTACCACGAAAGGACCTTCCAGGGAAAACAGTGCTGGCATAGATGTGCAGACCTCAAAATTCCTCGACCGTTTTGGTTACAACAGGGTAGGATTAAATTTTACCGGCCCCTTGTTCTCTAAAAAAGATACCATTACAAAAACTAAGACCCCGATCATGGGTTACTTTGTTGCCGGTGAATTTGTTTATCAGAAAGATGGTTACCCCGGTGCCTTTGAATATTATAAGGCGAAAGATGATGTTATCAATTATCTTCGTTACAATCCCATCCGTTTATCCTCAAACGGACAAACAGTTGAATTGAGTGCGGATTACATAACAAAAAATGACCTGGAAAAAACAAAAACAAGCCAGAATACTTCGGTCTATAATATCAATGCATCAGGAAAACTGGATTTCCGCCTTTCTCCAACCATCAACATGTCATTCGGCGGTACCTTCCAGTACAGTGATAATTATGGGTTCGATGCAAACGGGTCTTACGAATATGGCAGATCCCTGTTTGATTATATGTATAATCAACACAATACGAGCAGCACATGGAGGGTGAACGGACGGTTTACGCAGCGTTTCCCGACAGCCAACGACAGTAAATCCTTTGTTAAGAACGCTTATTATTCAATCGGGGCCGACTTTTCCAGGGCTGATGCCAAGTCTGAAGATGCACAACTCAAGGAAGATCTTTTTAAATATGGTTATATCGGCAGTTTTGCAACCCAATCACGGCGTGCCTATACCAGTGACCTTCAGAAGGACTCCTTGACAGGAAAGATGGCCCATCTTCAGAATGGGGTACGTGATACAGGTGTAATTTTCACAGCCAATAATTATAATCCGGAATCAGTTGCCTGGGTGGAAGATTACTATAAACTGCTTCCCAAAGTCAATGCAGATGGAACCGGAAATTACCTGAACACTGATGAAATTATTGGCCACAAGGGTCTTATCAATGGCAGCCAACCGGAAAATGTTTACAGTATGTGGTCGAATGTAGGAGCCCGGTCGACTGGTTTTTCATACAGTGAATCTGACCAGCTGAATGTCCAGGCTTCCTTTGCTGCCGACTTCGGGCATCATGAAATCCAATTTGGCTTGCAATACCAGCAACGAAAAGGCAGTTCGTATGGAATTGATGGAACCGATTTATGGCCTCTGATGCGCCTGGAAACCAATTCCCAGATTGCAGAATTGGATCTCACCGATCCACAACTTGTATACAAGGATGGGGTTTTTATGGATACCATCAATTATTACCGGAAATATTCTGCCACTTTGCAGAAAAATTTTGATATTAACCTGAGGAAAAAACTTGGACTACCTGTTGATGGAACCGACTTTATTGATATCTACTCCTATAATTATGATGCCGGAACCATCAACTATTATGATAAGAACCAGAAAATGCATACACTCAAGTTGAATGATAACCTGTTATCCGTTGATATGTTCAGCCCTGACGAACTCTTCTCGGGAGGTTCACCCCTCGTGAGCTATTCAGGATATGATTATACCGGTAAAAAGCTGACACATCAGCCAACCCTTGATGATTTCTTCAATAATAAAGATGCCAACGGCAATTTTACCCGTGAGGTTGCTGCTTTTCAACCCATTTACGAGGCAGGGTACATCCAGGATAAATTTGCTTTTAAAGATTTGATCTTCAATGTTGGTTTACGTGTTGACCGCTTTGATGCTAATCAGATGGTGTTGAAAGATCCTTACCTCTTCTTTCCGGCGAAAACCGCGGGCGAACTTGATCCGAATTTATGGGGAAAACGTCCGAGCAACATCGGCGACGATTTTGTGGTTTATGTGAATGATCCTTCAAACCCGTCAGCAATTACCGGTTACCGTAGCGGGAACCAATGGTACAACAGTGTTGGCACGCCTGTTTCCAGTCCCACATTGGTTGACCCTACAGGCGTAAAACCATATCTTGAGAACCCTTCCAATACCACCATGAGTACGGTTGCCTTCAAGGATTATCAACCCCAGGTCAATTATATGCCGCGAATCTCCTTTTCTTTCCCCATATCGGATGATGCCTTGTTCTATGCACATTATGACATCCTCACCCAGCGGCCTTCGAGCAGTAATATTCAGTTAGATCCGGTGGCCTATTATTTTATCGGGGTGACAGGTTCTTCAGGAACTATTTCGAACCCTGCATTGAAACCGGAAAAAACGATCGATTATGAATTAGGTTTCCAGCAAAAAATAAATAACGCATCTTCTTTGAAATTATCAATGTTCTATCGTGAAATGCGTGACCAGATCCAGCAATTCCGTCTTAGCGGCGCCTATCCGAAAACCTATTATTCCTATACGAATATTGACTTTGGTACGGTAAAAGGAATTACCGTGTCGTATGATCTGCGCAGAACCGGTAATGCAAGGATCCGTTTCAGCTATACACTGCAGTTTGCTGACGGTACCGGATCTGATGCCAATGCCGCTTCAACCATCGTACGGTCCGACCAGCCGAACCTCCGTACAATGAACCCGTTAAACTTTGACCGCCGCCATTCATTCAATGCCGAGTTCGACTATCGCTGGGGAAGTGGAAAAGATTACAATGGGCCGGTGGTGGCACGCAAAAAGAAAGGTAAGCCTCCTGTGCAGATTTTCTCAAACCTGGGAGGAAACCTCACGCTTACCGGGGGATCCGGAACACCATATACAAAATCTTCACAGGTAATCCAATACGGCCAGATGGGTCCGATTCTCGGTTCCATCAATGGCTCCCGTTTGCCCTGGCAGTTTCACCTGAACCTGAAGATCGACAAAGACTTCAACTTCACGATGGGGAAAGGCAAGAAAAAACCTGCTACTATAAATGTATATATTGAAATCCTGAATCTTCTGAATACTCAAAATGTTACCGGTGTTTACCCGGCGACAGGTTCACCAACGGATGACGGATACCTTTCTTCTCCCCTATATCAGAACCTGATCAGGGAGCAGGTGAATGAAGCAGCATACAGGGATCTTTATTCCGTCGAAATGGACCGGCCGTTTAATTATAGCTCACCGCGACAGACCCGTTTAGGCCTTATGTTTAATTTCTAATTCAGAATATTAATTCACCATGAGGAAAAAAAGTAAACCAGGTAATATTATAAATTCACTACCCATGAAAAATATGTTTCGCTTCTTATTATTGATTTCCCTCGGCCTGATGCTGATTTTAGAAGTAAGTTATGCGAGAGAGGCTAAATGGTCGGGTAAAAAGGACTCAGATATTATAAAACAAACAGCTGCTGGCTGCTCTCCCGGATCCAACTATAGATATCTTGACATAAACAATGTTAGAACCCTGGTCTATTCATACGGAAACGGATGGTTCCTGGAAAATGCCGAGTATGAAATTCCAAAGGGCTCTAAGAAGACATCCATGTATTCCTTTGCTCTCTGGATCGGTGGTATCGACCTGAATAATAACCTGAAACTGGCGGCTTACGCTTATGGACAAGGCCCGACAGGTGGAGCCCCCCATACCAAAAATGACTTCTGGCCCGGCCCCTTGAAAATTGATGGAACGGCTGCCGTGGATGAGGTAACTTGTGCCAAATACGACCAGCTGTTTGAAATGACCCGCGCAGAAGTCCAGGAATATCTTGCCTGGTGGGACGACAAAGCCGATTTTCCCGATTATACAATCCCAAAATCTATCCTGAATTGGCCGGCAAAAGGTGACCGCGCAGATGGATATGCATACTATCTCGCACCATTTTATGATAATAATCTGGATGGGGTTTATAACCCACAAGATGGGGATTACCCTTATTATGATTTTGCAAATGCACTCTGTCCGAGGTTCCTGAAAAACGGCGAAAAAATTCAAAGAGGCAGGATCTCCAATGGCGGGACAAACGATACACTCGGGATCCTGGTTGACCAGGTACTGAAAGGTGACCAGACGTTCTGGAGCGTTTATAATGATAAAGGCAATATTCACACAGAAACACAGGGTGCCCCAATCGGGATGGAAATAAGGGCACAATATTTTGCTTTTGCCACCAATGATGAAATCAATAATATGACTTTCTACAGTTATGAATTAATTAACCGTTCAACCTATACGCTCACCGGAACATATTTCAGCCAGTGGGTTGATCCGGATCTGGGTTGGTATCTGGATGATTATGTTGGCTGCGATGTGAACCGCGGTTTAGGGTATTGCTACAATGGAAATCCTGTGGATGGTTCCGGGCAGGTGCAAGCCTATGGAGCCCATCCCCCAGCTGTAGGTGTTGACTTTTTTCAGGGACCATACCTTGACCCGGATGGATGCGATAATCCTTCCTATAAAGGAAATACCCTGAAAGGACCTTCCTTTAAAGGAGATTGCGACATTGTCGGGTTGGATGGGGCAACAATAAACATGCATTATGGACCAACTAATTCTGACAGCGGAAATTTTATTGTTCGCGCTGAAGCCATAAACGGGATCAACTTTGGTGATGGTATCATTGACAATGAACGGTATGGAATGAAAAGATACGTATACTATAATAATGATGCGACAGTGCAGGGCAACCCGGGTTATGCTCCCGATTATTATAATTACCTGAAAGGGATCTGGAGAGATGGCACGCCAATGACTTATGGTGGAAATGCCTATAATACAGGTGGCCCGCAATGTGATTTTATGTTTCCTGAATTGTCCGATGTCTGCGACTGGGGAACACATGGGAACCCACCTTCCCCGAAATTATGGACCGAAGTTTCTGCAGGGAATGGTGTTGGCGACAGAAGGTTTATGCAGTCGGCCGGACCGTTCACCTTACGCCCTGGCGCCTGTAACTATATTACCGTCGGTATTCCCTGGGCACGGGCTGCCGGTACCCCATGGGAATCGGTCGAATTGTTAAAAATTGTTGATGATAAATGCCAGAAGTTGTTTGATAACTGCTTTGCAGTTCTGAATGGCCCCAATGCTCCTGATCTTTCCTTCCAGGAATTGGATAAAAAACTGATCGTTTACATCTCGAACAGGAAATCAAATGATGCAGGAAACAACTTCGAGGAGAAATATTCTGAATATGATCCGAATATTCCGAACCCGGATAACCTACCACATAATAAGAGAAACGATTCCATCTATCGTTTCGAAGGATACCAGATATACCAATTAAAGGACGCAACGGTTGGGTCTTCCGAGCTTTCTGATAACAGCAAAGCCCGGCTGGTGGCACAATGTGATATTCAGAATGGGGTCTCAAAGCTTATAAACTGGACATTTGATGCAAACCTGAATGGGAATGTAGGACAGGTAATGGTAACCGGGGAAGACAAAGGAATTCACCATTCTTTCGTTCTTACGGAAGACCAGTTTCCGATAACTAACTCAGTTTCACTTGTCAATCATAAACAATATTACTATACGGCCGTTGCCTATGGGTACAATCAGTATAAGGCATACCAGCCCGACTCGATTGATAAAGGACAGGCGATACCCTACTTGCAGGGACGTGGCAATATCAAAAGATATACGGCTATCCCGCATATCCCCATCGGCGATAAAATGAACTCAAACCTTGGTGATGGACCCGTGATCACACGTATCCAGGGACAAGGAAATGGGGGGATGACCATCGAATTCTCTGATCAAACAATTGCCGAGATTCTTGATAAATCGATCGCCGATTCTGTTACGAATGTATACGGATCACCAGATTACCCGATTTCCTATCACCCGGTGTACAAAACTTCCGCAGGACCGCTTAATGTCAAGGTGGTTGATCCCCTGAATGTGAAATCCGGAAAGTTTGTCGTTAAATTCGATTCCATGTCGCCGGGCCCGGCAAATTCTCCGTTCGTTAATAAAAAAATTCAATTTGGTAAATGGAAGTTGTATGACGAGACTACCGGAATAACTTATTACTCTGACACAACTACCATTTACCCTTACGAACAGTTATTCCTGAATCTGGGTCTTGCACTTACTATCAACCAAGTTCCCTTCGCAGGGGATACAGCAAAGGATGGATCACATTATACTGGGAACAATTTACTTTCGGCGCCTTCAGCAATTTATGCCGACAGTTCAAGGATATGGTTGGGCGGAGTTCCGGATAATGATGTTCCGGCAAGTCCGCTGAACTGGATCCGTGCCGGTATTTATAAAGGCGTGAGTAATCTTTGGGACTGGGATATGGCATCGTACCCATGGGATCCTGACAAGAATTATGCAAAAATCCAGGGAGGCACATTGGCGCCTTATTGCCTTGCAGTTTCAAACGATCAGGTGGCAGGTGGAGCACCAAATATTTCACCAGCCCTTTCATTAGGGTCAAAGTATGCCAGTACCATGGACAGATTAGCATCGGTTGATATTGTTATTACTCCTGATAGCACAAAATGGACGCG
>JBEKST010000066.1:0-12384 GCA_049516815.1 Bacteroidales bacterium
TCGGGATCCGTGATCCAATCCCCATCAATAATGAATTTATAAGCGTGTGTTCCTTCCCGCAGGTACATAGGTAAAAGCCAATTGTTTTTGATAAGAACCATTTTCAGTTCCTTTTCATTCCAGTTGTTGAAACTGCCGGCCAGTATGACCTGGTGAGCTGAAGCGTATCCCTGGAGCCGGAAAATATGGTTGTAGCAATACAATACGGAGTTATATCCGTTGTAGGTATCTTTTTCTTTGAGTTTGTTGAACGGGTCCTGGGTCCATCTGCCGTCCGCGATGTATTTATAGGAATACTTACCCGGACGAAGTTTCAAGGCAACTACCCAGCCTGAATCGCAGGCTTGCATCGGGGTTTGTGATGTACTCCAGGAATTGAATGATCCGGATAAAAACACGTGTTTTGCTTCTTTATGCCCCGGCAGGAAAAAACGAGCAATGCCATCCCTATATTGGAACACAGAAAATCTTGTAAAACGATTAATGCCATAATCCACTGATTCTCTTTCCGCTTCGCCTGTTGCCTTCATCCAGCGGTCATCCACCATGAAGATATCGTTCGAGGCTGGGGGTCTCACGGCCATCGGTTTGATCTCTTTCGACAATTCTACCAGGTGATCATTCAATTTTACAATTTCCCATTTGGCATTCTTTACGGTCATTTCTGTCTTGCCTGAAAAAATTCCTGCCAATAATATGCTGTCGAGGTCAAATAACCGGGTTAGTTCTTTTTTTTGGACGTTGGTCCACTTCAAGTCAATTTTAAAATAGATCTTTCCGTTTTCCACCCGGCAGATGGTATTCGGATCGAATTGCGACCGGCCTTCAAAAACCATCACAAGAAAGATCAAGACCAGGAAATATGGTTTGTGTTTTTTCAACTTTTTCCGGTTTTAGTAAAACTGATCTTTAATTCATTTTTCACTAAATTAATACAAACTTCCCCTTTTTCAAAGAAATCATATCCCAGCATGCCATCGATCGGGTATCCATAGGATGCCGACAGTGCATCAAGGCTGGCAATGATCGTCTGCATATCCCGGATGGGATATTCTCCAAGAACAAAATCATTCAGTTTGCCCAGTAAAACTTCTGCTTCGCCGGAACCCGCACCCATCAGGTCAGATCTTCTCAGGATCGTCACGGTACTTAAAACTTTCTTGGAGGCAAAACTGTTTAGTACATTCGATTCGGCGCCGGTATCTAAGCAAAAATCGAGAATTTTTCCTCCAATCCTGGCTTTGACAAAAAGGATGTTATGGTATATTTCGACCTTTTCCGTAACGTCAGCCCTGAATTCATTTTTCTGAACCGTTATCCTGCTGCCGGTTTTATCCAGGCGATATAACCGGAGTTCATTATGATTGATGTCGATCACCATTTCCAGCCCTTTTAACATACATACGCCAAAAAGCCCGAGGACCTTGACGCCCCGGCGGTTTTCGATGTGGCTGAGGTCCGTTACATCTGCCGTCAGATCGCTGTATGACAACCCAGCAACATCAAGCTTTTTGATCTGCACATGCTGAATTGTACCCGTTGTTCCGGTAATGCCTCCTCCTTCCCCACCAACGGTCGTCATATATTTCCTGAAGTAGGTACTGTTCAGCACCAGCTGGGCAGCGCCAGTATCAAATAGAAAATTGCCTACTGTGTTATCGATTTTCGCTTCAATCAGGAACAATCTTCCTATACGCTTAAGAGGGATGACCACCGATTCAAGTTCACCCATCAGGCCCGTGTTTCCGAGTTTAGTTCCCATGATTGAGATGGTATGGGTGATCACAAATTCTGTTTTTCCCGGAATTTTTTCTGCGAACAAACATCCTGAAGAAACTAAAAATAAAACTGTGATAGCGATGAACCGGATTGGAAACTGCATGCCTGGAATTTTGAACAAAACTAAGGCTTTTAAGACAATCTTATATCCATTCTTTCGTTTCTTTCAAACAATTTATTTCAGATGGCGGAGAATTTTTATTTTCTAATCTTAAAATTCAGGTTTATTTTTGCACCATGTCTAAAGTAAACCGGTATATTTCAATTTTATTACTGGTATGCTTTTTACCGGTTGTGACTCCAAAGGAGTTCATTCATGATCTTTTCGGGCATGAAGATACCCTGGACCATTATCATTCTGATATAACCATTGAAAAAATACACAAGCATTGCAGCATCTTTCAGATTTCATTTTCCATCTTTATTTCATCCCTGAAATCTTTTTTCCCAAAAAAGGAAATTGATAATTGTGCTTACTCTTTCCCGCAACAAACTTACATTCCCGGATTATCTGTAAATCTTTCTTTTCTAAGGGCACCCCCCTTATATCACTTCTGATTTGTTGACCGGAGATCTCTGCATTTCTAATAAGGTCATTTCACATTAGACAATTGCGGTGGATATCTGATTTATCATTCATTGCTTACTATCAATGAAAACACAATATAGAAGTGATATGAAATATTTCATCATAATGATTTTCGTTATTGTGGGGATTTTGGCAGTGGACAATGCCCAATCCCAGGTAACACTTACAGGAAGAATTACTGATCAAAAAAGCAATCAGCCTCTTTTTGGAGTTAACATATTCATTCCGGAACTTTTAATTGGTGCTACGACTGATACCTTGGGTATATACAAGATTTTCAATCTTCCAAAAAGAAAAATTCTGTTAAGAATCAGCTATATAGGTTATAAGACAATTATTGAACAGGTCGAGCTTACAAACACCTCCATCAAAGATTTTAAGCTTGAGGAGTCTCCTGAACAGATGAATGAAGTTGTAGTTACAGGAACGTCAAGAGCTACTGATATCCGTAGAAGCCCTATTCCGATTGTAGTTGCTGAAAGCAAGGGAATAAATATGAATGTTAACACTAATATTATTAATGCACTTACAAAACTTCCCGGAATCAGCGAAGTCACCACGGGACCAAATATCTCTAAACCTTATATTCATGGGCTTGGCTACAATCGCGTATTAACGCTGTATGACGGTGTGAGGCAGGAAGGGCAGCAATGGGGGGATGAACACGGCATAGAGGTGGATGAATACGGTATTGACAGAGCTGAAATTGTCAAAGGTCCTGCAAGTTTGACGTATGGATCGGATGCCCTTGCAGGAGTGGTGAACCTGATTCCTTTTTCTCCGGTTCAGACCGCTACCATAAAAGGAAATTTCCTGGGGGAATATCAAACGAATAATGGAATGTTCGGCGGATCATTATCCCTCGACGGGAACCAGAAGGGTATTCTCTGGGGCGGGAGAATTTCACATAAACAGGCAAAGGATTACCAGAACAGATACGACGGACGCGTATACAACACGGCATTTAGTGAAACGGATGCAAGCTTGTACACAGGGATAAATAAGAGCTGGGGATATTCACATCTAAATTTTTCTTTGTTTAATGATTTGCAGGAGATCCCCGACGGAAGCCGGGATTCAATCACCCGTCAGTTCACGAAACAAATTACCGAAGCGGATACGGTCAGGCCTGTCGTCAGTAATTCCGAATTGAATTCTTACAAGATATCCGTTTTGCACCAGCATATACAGCATTATCGGGTTTATTCAATTTCGAATATTTATCTGGATGACAGCAAGATTGCTATCATCCTTGGCTATCAGAATAATATCCGGCAGGAATTCAGCCATCCGCAAGCCCCGGCTACACCAGGGCTGGATCTTCATCTTAATACAATTACCTATGATCTGAAGTATTATTTACCGGATCTAAAGGGATGGGAAATTACTCCCGGGGTCAATGGAATGGTTCAAATTAATTCCAATAAGGGAACGGAATTCATCATTCCGGATTACCGGGAATTTGATTTGGGTCTTTTCCTTCTGATAAAGAAATCTTTGGATAAAATTGACCTTAGTGCCGGGGCAAGGTATGATATGCGGTTTTTTAGTAATGATCAGATGTTTACACATCCTGACCCGACAACTGGTTTTGAAATGCAGGTATCTCCGCATGATACTGCCGGTGCAGAGAAAAAATTCTCCGATTTTAAACATACCTTTTCAGGTTTTTCGGCAAGCGTCGGGATGACGTACAATGTTTCCAAAAGCCTTGGTATAAAGGCTAATTTTGCCCGTGGTTTCAGGGCTCCCAATATTTCGGAAATATCGGCTAACGGAGTTCATCCCGGAACCAATATGTATCAGATTGGCAACCCGGACTTCAAACCCGAATTTAGCCTACAGGGAGACTTGGGTTTGTTTTATACATCCAAGCCGGTCATTGTAAGCATTGAGGCATTTTACAATGATATTACCAATTACATCTTCAATCAGAAGGTATTGAATCAACATGGACAAGATTCAGTCATTGTGAAGGGAAACCAGACATTCAAATTTCGGCAGTCCGAAGCTGTTTTATATGGCGGGGAAGCCAGCCTTGATATTCATTTTTTCAAATGGATGCATTTTGAGAATTCCTTCTCGGTCGTTTACGGTATAAACAAAGGCGGAAACGGGACGCAAATAACGAATAGCTCCAAGTATCTGCCATTCATTCCACCTTTACATACACATACAGAACTCCGTGTCGAATTTGATAAAGGGATTAAACACATTTCGTCTGTTTATGCCAGGATCGCTATGGAATATTACGCAAGGCAGGACAGGGCTTATCTTGCCGATAACACAGAGACGCCTACGCCGGGATATACCCTCTTTGATGCCGGAATCGGAGGCGACGTGACAAAGAAAAACGGTAAAGTCCTGTGTAGTATTCATATCGCGGTCAGTAATATTTTTGATATCGCATATCAGTCGCACCTGAGCAGGTTGAAATATTTTGAACCCTATCCGAATAATACTACGGGTAGATCCGGGATTTATGACATGGGGAGAAATATCGCCATTAAAGTGATAATCCCTATCAGCATCAGAAATTAGCCATCAGGAATTCTTTTCACAAGCGGACAAGCGGACAAGCGGACAGGTTGAAAAGTGAACGAATTAATGAAAATATTTTTCTTTTATTTTCAATAATTATTCTACAAAAACTCTCTGATTCACCGTCTAACTTGTCCGCTTGTCCGCTTGTCCGCCTGTCCGCCTGGTACTATCTCTTAGATCTTGTTGTTACCTTAAACTGTACCTTCCTTGCAACCTTCTGAAGAATTTCACCTTTATCAGAGAACCGGACGCTGTATCCTGCATCGTCTTTCTTGAGGTCCATTTCAAAGCAAATTCCTTTATCCGATGCTTCTCTTTTTACTACTGTAATAATCGTATATCCGGGAAAATTTTGGGCAACAGCGGATGATACTTCTTTCGGAAGTCTGTTCGAAGCTATCTCCTTGTCCGTTCCGAGCAATTTTCCTGCGGCATTGTATGTGGCAATGCATTCTTTCCCTTGTTCCTGGAAACCGATTTGGTAATCTGTTTTATCAAGTTCGTATATTACCGCTCTGGCAGCAGGGAATTGTTTAGCAAATGCCTGCTTCACCGGGATGGGTACTTTGTTGGGTGATATTTCCTGAGAAAATGCCACCAGTCCGATCAGAAAGTAAAGTATAACTGAAATTGCAACTTTTTTCATAAACAAAATTTTCATTCAGTATCCGGATGGATCCGGGTCCTGGTTTTCGATGCCAAAGTTAAATATTATGTACCGACAATCAAATCACTTCACCTCCACGATACAGGTTGCAATCGGGGGCGCCATTTCAAAAGAAATGGGAATAATATATTCAAGACGTTGCGCATCCCAGTATTTGTCTTCAGGGCAATGTCTGCGGAAACCGATGGTATGCAGAACATATAGTTGCCAACCGGATTTTGCTTTCGAAAGCCAGTTGCCGACGTCACGTTGCAGGTTATTATCCGAATCGGTAAAGTCCACACCCGAGGTATTCCATTCTTTGAAAGTTCCTTCTGTATTCGAGGGTAAAAACCACAGAGGTTTGTTCTGGTGAAGCATATCAGAAGGATTGGCGGGCCAGGTTGTAAAAAGGTTATTCCCAACATCATCATAATTGGAGTAGATTTTCCAGTAACCTTGAACCTCTACCACATCTTTGAATTTAGGATTACCCGAGGTATATTCATTGATCAGGTCCCCGTAAGTTTTGCCCTTAGGAAGAAAGACACGGAGATCTATAGTTCCTCCTTTTGAAATATAAAATTTCCCGTTCCTGAAATCGAATTGAGTTGCATCATACCGATCTTTTAAAGGATACCCTTTCCCTGAGACACAGATGGAACTGTATCCAAAGGCCTGTAAATAGGCAGGGTCCGGGTCTGCTATTCTAAATGAGACAGAAACCATTAAAATGAATACCAGTAGTGATATTGTTAAAGTTGATTTTTTCATGTTGCCTCCTTATCTTTTAAATAATATGAACTGTTCGGAAATATAATAAAAAAGGCGATGTGAAAGAAAAAATGATTAAATTTTTTTGAGATGCTGAAAACACGGTAGGATTTACGATATTATTCGAAGTTTCCTTTTTCCAGATTATCAATGATGCCGGATAAGTGTTCCACGGGTATTCCTATAAAGACATCGCCGTTATTTATTTTCATATATTTTCTTGCACCGGCATCTCCAAGGCTGTAAATGACTTCTCCGGTTAAAAAGGGAGCAGCAACAACTGATGAACATATCGGTGGGCCTGTCAAACCTGTTGTTCTTTTCCCGGATCCATACGAAAAAGCTTCGGTTATTTTCATTCCCTGATGCGCATTGCAGATAAGGAGCACTATGTCGGGCTCAAAGGTTGCCTTTTCCAGCGGTGAAAAAGTAACAACTTTAACAGTGCCCGGTTCTATTTTCGGATTGGCATTGAGGAATCTTCTTGCCGCCCGCTCAGATCCAAAAAGACCCATTTTAACAAGAAATCCTCCTGTTTTCCGGTTTTCGCTCATCATCCTCAGTCCACAGCTGCTAGCTCCTCCGTCACATTCATGGCATTCCGAGACAGTATAGAACGATTCCCCGTCGTATCTAACTTTATCAAGCATCTGGCACAATCTCATCTTTCCTTTCATTTTTTCGATCCCTTTGGGAGGTTCGGATGAGAAAGAAACTGCGACTGGACAATTATCAAGCTGCAAGGCTTTTTGCATTCTGTTGGATAGTTCGGTAAACATTTTTTCCTTTTTTATTTTTGTTAATGATTCATTAGCTTAAAATCAGAATAGATCAACCAGATTTTTTTAACACACACAGATATGTATCATTCAGATAATGTCGCTAAACTCAAGCGAATGATAACTTGTTGCCAAATTTATTATGGTAAGTGAAATCCTTAATATCACGGCGCACTCTCAGGTATTTTGCCGGCGTGGAACCGGTATAACCTAAACGGCAGGAAAAAGCAATCTTTAACTTTTCGGGTACATGAAGTAGGTTTTTTACTTCTTTCTCTATGGTGTCTGAACTGAGGGAACTTATTATATGAAAGCTAATCCCAAGGGAATTTGCCATGAGCCACATATTTTCCATTAAACATCCTAAACTTAAAATACCCAAAAAATCACCTTCTGAAGCAGGAGCTCTTTTAGCGGGATCATAAACAACAATCAGCATTACGGGACATGTCGGAAATGTTCTTTGCGTTGATGAATCTGCTTTCTCATCTTTCTTATCCAGCCTGAAATCCGGATTTCTCCATGAAGGAGGGAACATTGCAGCTAAAAGTCCTGTTTTTTTTATGAGAAGATCTTCTTCCGAAAAAGATAGCTGCTGATAATTTTCCCGAATAAATGTTTCTGAAATTGGTCGTTTTATATTTCCTATTGACACCAGAAGCTTCTCGTCATCAATGACAATTATTTCAAAGTTTTGCATATTGTGTGCAGTAGGTGTCCATCGTCCTGCTTCCAGTATCTGAATTAAGTCCTGCTTTGCAATAGGACGTTTAGTGTCAAATGGCATTCTTGAAGATTGCCTTTTTTGTATAAGTTTTAATAATTCTTTCATAATACTTCCTGATAGAAATTTATTTTTCATCTGTTTATAAACCTATTTTCAGCACTGACCTGAAATGCACTTTTGCACTCATCATTTTTTCATAAGCCAGTGCCGCCTGCTCTAAAGGAAATACTTCAACCATTGGGATAACCTTGGTAAGAATACTGAAACGGATTGCATCATCGATGTTTCCACTGGCAAATCCTCGGATGGAACGTTCACCTCCAAGTAAAAGTACTGGAGGGATATTCATCATGTTCGTTGCACCGGTGACAATGATTGCCTGTCCATTTCTACCAAGTCCCGGAATCAAATCAGAGATAGCCTTGCCGTTTGGAGCAGTGCAAAGGATTACCCGTGCACCACCTAATTTTAATAATTGTTTTGCGGCATCACCGGTATCAGTATCAATATAAATATGAGCGCCTAATTTATATGCGAGTTCTTCCTTTTCTTTTCCACGAGACAAAACAATTGTTCTGAATCCTAATTTAACAGCATATTGCACTGCCAGATGACCTAATCCTCCCAAGCCATGTATTGCAACAAGGTCACCTCCTTTAGCACCGCTATGCTGTAGCGCTCCAAAAGTTGTTCTTCCTGCACAAAGAATTGGCGCTGCATCCAAAGTAGAAAGTTCGTTAGGAATATTTACCATTGCTTCCGGATGTGCAATCATATATTCGGCATAACCACCATCCATATGAAGGCCGGTTGTAAGTGACTTCTCGCATGCCCCGAAATCGCCTTTGCGGCATGAATTGCATTGGTTACAATGTCCACCGTGCCAACCAATGCCAATTCTTTGTCCCGTTTTCCATTTAGTGACCATTGGTCCGGCTTTATCCACTATCCCGACCACTTCATGACCAGGGATAATTGGATATTTGATCCCGGGAAAATGGCCTTCTTTTGCCATGGCATCTCCATGACATACACCACATGTTTCTACTTTTATTAAAACTTCGTTATTCCCTGGTTCGGGAATTTCTTTCTGAATCAGCTCAAAGTCGGCGCCCGGTGAACTTACCTGAATAGCTTTCATTAATTGCATATGATTATTTTTAAATAGTCAGGTGTTTCAATGCCGATTCGTCTGCCATTTCAAGAAGATCAGCTAAGTGGTTATTTATTGACCACTATTTTCCGGATCATCCATTGGTTGCTGTTCCGGAAAACCACCGAGTAGATGCCCTGAGGTAAATTCTGCAGATCGATCGGAATTTCTATTTTGCTTTCTACGTTCAAATTGGTGAGTTCAAAAACTTTTACCCCTATCATATTGAAAACATCAAGAGAGCAATTATCCCGGCATTTACACTGGATAAGAGCGGTGAATCTTCCATTATTGGGATTTGGATAAACGGTAAAACTGGCAGTTGAAAGGATGGTATCATTCCCCGTGATCATTACATCATTGCAATTGATAACATTTATATTAAGTACAGTGGGTGATGACGCACTGCAGCCCCCGGGTGCAGTGTAATTCACACTTACGGTTTTGGCTCCTGTTGTAACCCATCGAACATAGATCTGATGGCTGTAAAATCCTGAATAAATTATCCCACCGGAACCGCCAAGCGACCAGGTATAATTGGTCATACCCGATTCTGTTGTGTAGAATTCATATGCCCCGACACAAGGACTGGTTGGTCCTGTAATTGTGGGTATCGGGAGTGCATATACAGTTACTGTTTTAACGGTCGGGGTCACTACCGGGCATCCCGATGAAGGGGTATAGATCACGGTAATAGTGTTGGTTCCCGCAGTATTCCAAAGTACATTTATCATACGGGTACCTGATCCGGATATGATGGTTCCACCTGAAGAGACGGTCCAAATATAATTGGTCATGCCCGCTTCCGTGTAATATGTGTTGGTTGTGTTAATGCAAACGCTGAAGGTACCGTTGATAAATGGAACGGGCGCCTGGTTGACGGTCACATTGTACTGAACCGGCGTGGCTGCTGAACATCCGTAGATATTCGAATAATTCACTTTGACCCATTGTGCTCCGTAACCTGTCCAGGAAACTGTAATGGAGTTTGTGCCTGCACCTGCAGTAATGGTTCCTCCGGTAGATATGGTCCATGTGTAGCCAGTCATTCCGGATTGGGTTGTATATACGATACCTGTAGATCCCTGACAAAGGGTTTTTAATCCTGTGATCGAAGGAACCGGCAGCGGATTTACAGTAATGTTGAATTGGGTGTAGGTCGTAGCCCTGCAACCGGATGAATTCGTATAGTTGACCCGAATCCATTGTGATCCTGTAGCGGTCCATTTCACCGTAATGAAACTGCTCGTGGTGGTTCCTCCAGCCACGATGGTAGCTCCGGAAGAAACCGTCCAGGTATAATTGGTGTTGCCGGATTGTGTTGTATAAATACCGGAAACACCTGAACAAAGAGTGTTGCTTCCCGTGATGGCTGGAACCGGTAATGCATTCACCGTTACACCCAAAACCACCGGTACTACCGCTGTGCATCCGTTGGAATTGTAATAATTGACTGACACCATCTGAGTTCCTGCCGTATTCCATGTTACCGTGACGGTATTTTTCGTAGAAGTTCCGCCTGCAGTTATTATGCCACCGGGGGAAACATACCAGACATAATTGTTCATACCTGCTTGTGTTGTATACACATTTCCTGCCGTCCCTGCACAAATGGATACAGGACCGGTAAGGGTAGGCTGTGGCAAGGCATTTACTGTAACCGGGTACGAAGTCGGTGACGCAGCCATGCAACCGAAAGAATTGGCATAGTTTACCATCACTGTTTGGGTACCTGCTATATTCCAGGTAACTGTAACAGTATTGCTGGTGGAAGTACCACCTGCCGTAACAGTGCCACCTAATGAAACGGTCCAGCTATAGTTTGTCATTCCGAGCTGGGTGGTATAAACAACACCGGTAGTTCCTGCACACACTTTATTGCTCCCTATGATGGTCGGCACGGGAACAGGGTTAACGATAACCGGGTAGACAGTAGCAGTTGCTGCACTGCAGCCATAACTATTGGAATAATCGACACTCACCCATTGTGAACCGGTGGTATTCCATCGGACTGTGGCTGTATGACTGGTGGTAGTTCCGCCTGAAGTAATTGTACCACCCGAAGAAACATGCCATATATAGTTGTTCATGCCGGTTTCCGTCGTGTAAATATAAGTTTGCGTACTGATGCAAAGAGTGTTTGTTCCGGTTATTGTAGGGATATTAATGGGATTCACGATAACATTTTTGATGGTCGGTGATTTTGCGGTACATCCGCTAGAATTGGTGTAATTTACACTCACAGTCTGAGCGCCGGTTGTATTCCAATTTATAGTGACCAGATATGTTCCGTTCCCGGAGGTGATTGTCCCTCCTGCAGATACAGTCCACGTATATCCCGTCATACCTTTTTCCGTTGAATAATTTATGCCGATAGCACCTACACATATAGAACCTGAACCCGTTATCGTCGGAACCGGAAGGGCATTTACGGTTACGTTTTTAACTGTGGGACTGTTTGCAGTGCATCCATTACTATTAGTATAATTCACGGAAAGTGTTTGGGATCCGGCTGTACTCCAGGTTACCACAATGCTATTGGTACCAGATCCTGAAGTTATAACGCCACCTGAAGAAATATTCCAGACATAAGCGATCATTCCTGTTTGGGTGGTATACGTAACTCCCGTTGCACCTTCACATACAGCATCTGCGCCTGTGATAGCCGGAACTGGCAACGCATTAACGGTAACATTTTTATTGGTTGGCGAGGAAGCCGTGCATTCATTGCTATTAGTATAGTTGACGCTTACGGTTTGAGCGCCGGGAGTATTCCAGATTATAGTTATAGCATTGGTTCCTGAACCGGCTGTGATGGTTCCACCGGCTGAAACAGTCCAGGTATAGCCGGTCATACCGGTTTCTGTAATATAGGTCACACTGGAAGTACCGGCACAGACTGAGCTAGCTCCGGTAATCGTCGGAACAGGCAAAGGATTGACAGTTACATACTGGATTGTAGCCGCTGAAGCCGTACAGCCGTTTGAATTGGTATAATTGACACTCACAGTTTGAACGCCAGCTGTATTCCAGGTTACTGTGATCGTATTTGTTCCCTGTCCCGAGGTTATTGTACCTCCGGAAGATACCACCCAGGTATAGCCTGTCATCCCTGGCTGAGTTGTATAAACATTTCCGGCAGAAGGTGGGTTGCAAACTCCGGGATTACCGACAATTACTGGAATAGATGCGTCAACTAAGGCAGTATAATAAGGAGCAGCTCCTAAATATGACCCGGTGGAACCGCTAAAATTTATGGCGGTGGTCAAAGAATTACCTCCGGGTGCATATTGAAATATTCCGCCATAACCATTTGCTCCACCTCCGGAAGTCAACCCATAGATATTTCCATCGCTTGCCTGCATTAAGCTCCCATAAGGATTATAGGGAGCA